>CAIPUQ010000199.1 GCA_903868295.1 uncultured Roseiflexaceae bacterium | reverse complement strand
GTTGACACGCACGTCGTGGGCCGCCTCGTCGATGGCCAGCGCCTTGGTGAACGACGTGATGGCGCCCTTGGTGGCCACATAGGTGGTGGCGTAGGGCTGCGCAATGGTGCCCACCAGGCTCGACATGTTGATGATGTTGCCTTGCACGGGACGCATGTGGGGCAGTGCGTACTTGCAGGCGGCAAAGATGCTGACCAGATTGAGCTCGAGCAAATCGCGGAAATCCTGCACCGAAAACTGGTCGATGGTGCGCGTCGGTGGGTGCCAGCCGGCGTTGTTAATCAGGCAGTCGATGCGGCCGTACTTGGCCACCACGGCGTTGATCATCTGTTCGATTTCTTCGGTTTTCGAGACATCACATTTGATGAACTGCACGCTGCCGGCGCGCTTGGCGTTGAGCTCTGCCTCGAGCGCTTTGCCTTCGCTGACATTCCGCGCACAGAAGATGACCGTCGCGCCGGCGTCGGCAAAAACGCGTACACAGCCCTCGCCGATCCCTTTGCTGCCACCGGTGACGATGGTGATTTTGTTGTCGTAGCGCATCGTTGCAATCCTTTGGGTACTACTTCGTGAACACTGCTAGTGTAGAAGATAATTGCCGAACTGAAAAGGTACTCCTGCGGTCTGCATTGACGCCAATTGGCGCATCGTGCTACGATTGAACGACGCATTACTATGCAATGGAGCAGTACCCATGACCGAAGCCATTCGTCAGATTTATTGGAACGTCGGCGAGCACCTCGGCAGTTTTACGGTGTATATGACCGCAACTGCTGCACTATTGGTGTTGTTCTACGGCATCGTACGCGACGCCAATACCTGGCGCAAAGGCAAGCCCGATGCGCGGCTAGATGTCATCGGCAGTCGGGTGACGACGGTACTGGCAGAGACCCTCGGCCAACAAAAAACCATGCAAGACCGTAAACCAGGGATGATGCACGCCCTGATCTTCTTTGGGTTTCTCGGGTTGTTCATCGGCACCGAAATCATCGCCATCGAAGAAAACTTCACCATCCCATTTATGGGCGATGATGCCGGCCGGATATTGGTCGGCGACTATTATCGCTATTACGAGACGATTCTCGATGCCATCGGATTGGTCTTTGTGGCCGGGCTCATCTGGGCTGCCGTGCGCCGCTATGGATTCAAATCAGATCGACTGCACAACCGCAGCTACGACCGCGAAGCGCTGATTTCGTTGATTTTTGTCGGTGTCAGCGGGTATCTCATCGAAGGCTTGCGTATCGCCAATCAGACCATCCGTGGCGTGGTGGTGTTCGAGCAAGACTGGGCGATACAGTCGTTTGTCGGCTACGGATTGGCTGTGGTGTTCCGCGAAATAGGCTTGGGCAATATCAGCAGCGTCGGCTTGGGCTTGCATCTGGCGTTGTGGATGGCTCATACCGTGGTGTCGTTTGCATTCATCGCGGCCATCCCATTCACCGGGTTGCGCCATCTCATCTATACCCCACTCAATACGTTCTTCAAGCGCACGCGACCCCGTGGTGCGCTGGCACCGATTGCCGATTTCGAGGCCGAAATCGAAAAGGACGAACCGCAGTTGGGCGTCGCCACCATCAACGATTTGACCTGGAAGCAACGCCTCGACCTCGATTCGTGCATGGCCTGCGGCCGCTGTCAGTCGGTCTGCCCCGCCCACGCGTCGGGCTCCAACTTGTCGCCCAAGTTCCTGATCACCAAAATGGCCGACATGCAACGCGGCCATGCCATCACCCTCAAAACCGGTGACCAGATGATCCTCGAGGGCAACGGCACCGGCCGTGGTGCCTTCGACGCCATCGGGTTGCTCGAGTCGGGTGTCTACGACGAAAACGAATTGTGGAGCTGCACCACCTGCGGCGCCTGTGTCGAAGAATGCCCGGCCATGATCGACCACGTCGACTTGGTGGTCGACTTCCGCCGTAATCTGACCATGATCCAGAGCGAAGTCCCCAGCGGCGTCAAAAAAGTGCTGGACGGCATCGAACGTGCCAATAACCCATGGCGTCTGCCCCAAAAAGAGCGTTCCGCCTGGGCTGCTGGCCTCGATTTGCCCACCATGGCCGACAAGGGCAGCGCCGACGTCCTCTTTTGGGTCGGTTGTGCGCCTAGCTACGATGACCGCTCCAAGCGCACTGCCCGCGCCATGGCACAGCTGCTCAAGCAGGCCGACGTCGACTTTGCCATCCTCGGTGGCGAAGAGTGTTGCACCGGCGACCCCGCCCGCCGCATGGGTGAGGAGCTGTTGTTCAAGCAACAAGCCGAGACCAACGTCGGCACGCTGGGCCAGTACACCTTCAAAACCCTGGTGACCACCTGTGCCCACTGCTACAACTCGCACAAAAACGAATACAGCCAGTTCGGCGGCCGTGCCGGCATCGACTACCAGGTAATCCATCACACCGAGTACCTGGCCGGCCTGGTGCGCGACGACAAGCTCAAGCCCGTCACCGAAGTCAAACAAAAGGTCGCCTACCACGATCCCTGCTACATCGGCCGCTACAACGACGTCTACGACGCCCCGCGTGAGCTCCTCGAGTCGATCCCCGGCATCGAGTTGGTCGAGGCCCCCGGCGCCAATCGCAACAAAGCAATGTGCTGTGGCGGCGGTGGCGGCAACGTCTGGATGGAAGGCTACGGCGACAAAAAGACCAGCGTCATCCGCCTCGAACAACTGCGCACCGAGCAGCCCGACACCATCGCGGTCGCCTGCCCGTTCTGTATGGTCATGTTCGAGGACGCTGCCAAGACCATGGGCATCGACGATACCGTCGCCCGCCAAGACGTCGCCGAGTTGCTGCTCCAGTCGGTGACCGTCCACGAATAGTCCGGTCGGTTTTTGGAAAAAGGACCCCGGCCAGCGTGCGCTGGCCGGGGTTTTGCTCTACCCGTGCGCGGGCGACTGTTGCGGTCCACCAGCACCCGTTCGCCACTGGATTGCCGAGGGGTATACGAAAACCGCACCGCGGGGTGTGTTGGGTAGATACCAGTGGTGTGTGAGGCGGGGTTTCATGCCCGTGGGCATGGTTTTTCGAAGCGGGCATATTGCTATATGCCCCGCTCCAATGGGTCATACCCGCAGCAGAGCTGCGTTAGACGCTCCTACCCATTTGCGGCGGATGCATTGAGCAGGGCGCATTGCAATGCGCCCGTGGAAGAGCCTCCGCTCGAAGGGTTCATGCCCGCAACAGCGCTGCGTTAGACGCTCCTACCCATTCGCGGCGGATGCAATGCGCCCGTGGAAGATCCCCCGCTCCAATGGGTCATACCCGCACAGAGCTGCGTCTACCAATCGAAAAACACACGCATATCACACAATCGTATCAAAATCTTAACAACGATGTGAGATACTATTTCACTGCAATGTTTTCATCGCGTTTCGTAGTTACCAATACATAATCTATCTGTGAGGAATGGTGTCATGCCGACCCGCAATCAACTCGCGCTCGTGTCGACAGGGTGGGGGCCTGGCTGCTTTTCTGCCGCAGGTGCAACACTCATGCAAGATGCATATCGGGTCGAAACGTTCGGGCTCGATGCCGCGACGCGTGCGCTCGTTACGAAGCAAAATCCCCAGGCACAGCACGGACCACGTGCAGCAGGGTGGGGCACCGAAGAGCTGCTTGCCACCGTGGCACGCGTCTTGCGTGCGGCGCAAACCGATGGAAATGCAACGTTGGTCACCCCATCCGGCACATTGACCAGCACCCTCTGGCCGACGGTTGTCCAGGCAGCGCAACGGATTGGCGTGCATGTACGGTACGCGCATGGACTCGGTATCGCCGAGTCTCTCGCCCATTGCTTACAACTGCCGATACCGCCGAGTGTCGAGGTGAAGGCGCTTTTGAGTGAGTATGCGGGTCACGCACCGTTGCCGAACTTTGCACTGGCCGCTCAAGTAGGCGATGTCGACGCAGTATCAACGCTCCACAACGGGACGGTCAGGGTGTTCAGTGTAGATTTGTATGCACCACGAACCAAGGTCACCGCCATCCAACTCCAAGGACCAGTCCCGGTGGTCGCCGACACTGCATTTGCCCTGGCCATCGGTGATGACCAGGTCTCCGCCCAATCCGGTCAACGCGGCATCCAGACAACCGACTCGATGGAATCTGCGTTGCTTTGGGTCCAGGTTTTGAATGGGTTGACGGAGTCTATCGATGGTTGATCAACTGAGTGTCGATGCCATCGTGGCGCAGATCCCCCGTGCACAGGCTTCCACGGCTGCGCGCAAACGCAAAACACAGGCTGCGGTCGTGTTTGTTGCCACTGCTGTGAGTTTGGTGACCGGTGTCGTGGGCTTCATCAGTGCCTACCAAATGCCTGACAAACAAAACTTCGTCGTAGGCTTGCTGATCTGCGCCTGCTTGCTCTTGTTCGTGCGGGTTCTGCGTTGGCGGCGTACGTTCACCGCTGTTGTTCCGTATATCCCAGCCAAGTACGAAATCGAAATCGGCGATAGCTTCGCTACGCGCCTGGCACCACGTGTCCGTGTGAGTCCGACTGCACGCCGTGTCGCAGCGATGCTACGGCGTCTCGATACCGTCGCTTGGGGCGTGTTGGTAAGCGCGTTGGTCCTGAGCGCCGGGGCGATTTTCGTCCTGTCTGCGTTTGGATTGTTCAATGCGCTCCAGAACGAATTGCGCGTGATTGATCTCATCATGGTCATCGGGATGGTGCGCCCGTTCCGGAGCATGGTCACGGGGATCAGCAGAATCCGCAAGCAAGACGCCGCAACCCGCCGCCGTGCGCAGACATTCAGCAAATCGTTTTATTATGCGGTCGAGTCGTTCCACCTCTATGTAGACAAACTTAGTCAGTCTACTGCTGGGGTGCTCCAGGCGAGTAGCTCTGCAGCCAACAAGCTGAGTGTCGGTCTGGCGACCACCGCATCCACCGTCGCGGTCAGTGTCGCCGTATCGGGGATGGGTTTGGCGTCGGCCCAGGTTGCCCCCAAAGCAATCATTGCAACGGGCGAAGTTATCCCATTGCCCCCTGTCGTGGTAGAGTTCACCGGTCCAGAAGGCCGCGAAGCGACCATCCGTGGCGCCGTCTTTTATGGGTGCGTCGGTACCCTCATCGATGCTGCCCAACCGGTAGATGCACAGTGCCAAACAGCGGTGCAGCAGGCGAGTGATGCATGTGCGACGTGGGATGGTGGGGCGTTGCCGCCCGAATGTGCGAATGCACTCTCTGAGGTGCCGCCGTCGCTGATGCAGTCTATCGAATCTACTGTTCCCGTCCAACAAGATCCCCCACCCGACAAGAGCGATGGGGCCCCCAATAACGCCGATACCCCTCCAAAGTCTGCGCCGAATCTGCTGCAAGGGGTAGAAACCACACAAGTCCCGGCACGGGTCAAGCAAGTGTCGACTGCGGTGCCTACGCAGACGCAAGCCCCGTGCGATGCCGCTGCGCAGGGCAGACCGTGCCCGCAAGAACGCACCCCCGAGAACCCCGCCGAGGATGATCGTGGTCAAAACGCTCCACCACCACCGCTGGATGGCACCCCAGGCCGACCACCACGGTCCGAAGGAACCCCAG
>CAIPUQ010000198.1 GCA_903868295.1 uncultured Roseiflexaceae bacterium | reverse complement strand
GTATTGGCCACGCTGGCGACCTTCAAGCGACCGGCGTTGGCGTTGCAACAGGTGGGCTATGGGTTCGGCAAAAAAATCACCCCACGCCCCAACGCCTTGCGCGTCTGGGTGGGCGAAGTTGTGGCCAGTGAGGGCGCGTTGGTGCTGCTCGAATGCAACATCGATGACCAGCCAGCCGAGCAACTGGCGTATGTCTGCACGCAGGCGTTGGCGCTCGGTGCGCGCGATGTATGGCAGCAGCAGATTTTGATGAAAAAAGGTCGGGCGGCGCTGTTACTGAGCGTCTTGTGTGACCGTGACCACGAAGACGCCCTGGTGGATCTGCTTATGCGTCAGACGTCGACGTTGGGGATGCGGCGCAGTATGGTGGACCGGCATGTTGCCGAACGCGCGTTGGTCACGGTCGACACGCACTATGGGCCACTGCGGGTAAAGGTCAAAACGTGGCGTGGGGATGTCATCGGCGCCGCGCCCGAGTACGAAGACTGCGCCGCAGCAGCCCAGGCCCATGCGGTGCCGTTGACGCAGGTATATGCGGCGGCGCTGGCTGCCTATGGTGCGCAGGCGGGCGCTTGACGCAATCTGATACACAAACTTAACATTTGCATGCTCCCTGCGCAGTGTGATTCGTGTATACTATGTGCATCCACTGTGATGTGTAGTAACAAGACGGAATCACACGCGGTTGCTCTGGGCGCCGGTGTGCATGTATTGAGGAGTACCGCATTGGAATTATTGCATACGATCAAAAAACGCATGGCGTTGGTGTTCCCCGGACAAGGTTCACAATATGTGGGCATGGGGCGCCTGCTCTATAACGTGTCGCCAGCGGCACGGCGGGTCTTTGATCGCGCAAACGATGTCCTCGGTTTTTCTTTGACCACCCTCTGCTTCGAAGGTCCGCAGGCCGAGTTGGATGACACCTACAACGCCCAGCCGGCTATTTTGACTGTCAGTATTGCTTGTCTCGAAGCCCTGCGTGAGAAGTTGACCCCGCTGGGCATCAACGTTTCGCCGGCGATGGTCGCTGGGCACAGCCTCGGAGAGTTCACCGCGCTGGTCGCCGCCGGCTCGCTCCAGTTCGACGAGGCGTTGTTGCTGGTGCGTGAACGCGGCCGTCTGATGGCCGAAAGTGCGTTGACCCGCCCCGGCGGCATGGCCGCGGTGATTGGCCTCGACGAGACGCAATTGCGCGCCGTCGTCGACGAAGCCCAGTCATACGGCGTGGTCACCATGGCCAACGCCAATTCGCCGGGACAGACCGTCCTATCGGGCGAGGTCGCCGCGTTGACGCGGGCGATGGAGCTTGCCAAAGAGCGTGGCGCCAAGCTGGTACAACGCCTGGCCGTGTCGATCGCATCGCACTCGCCGCTGATGCACAACGCATCGTTGCGCTTTGCAGAGTTCTCGAACCAAATCGCCATGGCAGCCCCGTCTGTCCCACTCATTGCCAATATCAGCGCATCGATGCTGCACACCGTCGAAGAATTGCGTGCCGAAATCAACGGCCAGTTGACCCGCCCCGTGCAGTGGACGGGCAGCGTCCAGATGATGATCGAAGAAGGCGTTGACACCTTCATCGAGCTCGGCCCCAAGCAGGTCTTGACCGGCCTCATCAAGCGCATCAACACGCAGGTACAGACCCTCAGCCTGTCGGATGTCGAAATCGTCAAAATCCTGTATGGTGCCGACAGCGAATTGCCTGCCCCGGCTGCGATCTAACGCGAAAGGTCCAGACCCATGCGACGTGTGGTCATCACCGGAGTGGGCGCTGTGACGCCCCTCGGCAACGATATCGAATCAACCTGGCAGGCGCTTATCGCTGGTCAGAGTGGGGTCAAAGCGCTGACCAAATTCGACGGGAGCGATTACGCGGTACGTATCGCCGGCGAAGTCCGTGATTTTGTGCTCGACCCAGCCGTCGACCCGCGTGAGGCACGACGCGCGTCGCAGTACGTTCGCTATGCGCTCAACGCATCGCTCGAGGCGCTCCGCAATGCCCAGCTCGACACCCAAACGATGGACCGCGAGCGCCTCGGTGTGATCTACGGCACCGGCGCAGGCGGCATCGACATCATCGGCGACAATGTCACGATTCTCAACGAAAAAGGCACCCGCCGCGTGGCACCCACCCTCATCGCCAACATGATCGACGACGCTGCATCCGGCTACATTGCCATTCAGACCGGCGCGCTCGGTCCCAATATGGCCATTGTGGCGGCCTGCTCGACCGGTGGCCACAACATCGGCGAAGCCTACGAGACCATCAAGCGCGACGATGCAGACGTTATCATCGCCGGCGGCGCCGAGGCACCCATCGTGCCGGTGGTCATGTCGGCCTTCACCAATATGCGTGGTCTGGCCGGCGACAACGACAACCCCAGCGCCGCCTGCAAGCCGTTCGATATCCGACGCGATGGCTTTGTGCTGTCCGAAGGCGCGGGTGCGGTCATCCTCGAAGAGCTCGAACACGCCCTCCGCCGCGGCGCACCCATCATCGCCGAGGTCGTCGGCTACGGCAACAGCAACGACGCCAAAGACATGATTGCTGCCGGCGAAGACGGTGCTGGTCCTGCCCGCGCCATGAAGATGGCCATCCGCAAGGCGGGTATCCGCCCGGACCAAATCGACTATATCAACGCCCATGGTACGGGTACGCCGCTCAACGACATGGCCGAGACCCGCGCCATCAAGACGGTCTGCGGCGACCACGCCTACAAGCTCGTCGTCAACTCGTCCAAATCGATGCTCGGCCACATGATGGGCGCCGCCGGTGCGGTCGAACTCATCGTCACCGCCCTGAGCATCAAGCACGGGATTGTCCACCCAACCATCAACCTCGAACAAGCAGACGAAAACTGCGACCTCGACTACGTGCCCGGTGTGGCACGCCAACGTGAGGTCACCATCGGTCTGTCCAATTCGATCGGCCTCGGCGGCCATAACTCGGCGATTATCGTGCGGCGCTACGAACCCTAACGCACCCGATCCAACATCACCCGCTGTGCCGCTCCCTCTGCTCGGTCATCGAGTGGGGGGAGTTCTGCATGGCCGTAGCGGCGCTCGAGTGCGCGGATAAGCAAAAAATCTGCAAACTGCGGGTTTTTGGGGAGGAACGAGCCGTGGAGGTAACAACCAAAGGTATTGTGCACCTGGGCACCTTCGGTGTTGTCTCTGCCGTTGTTGCCCGATCCGACGATGACGGTGCCCAGCGGACGGGCACCCGCGCCGAGGAACGTCTGGCCGCTGTGATTTTCGAACCCGATACAGTTCCGCTGGGCGATGGGCACGTCGACTGTGACGGCGATGTTGCCGATGAAGCGTTGGGTACCGCCGATGGTATGCACATCGAGGGCTCCGATACCGGGGAGCGTTTGTCCGGCGTGCGTTTTGAAGTAGTTGCCCAGGAGCTGGTAGCCACCGCAGATGGCCAGCATGACCACGCCGTCGGCGAGCGCGGCCCGCAGCTCGGTGCCGTGACGCACGACGAAATCGTCGGCGATGAGCGCCTGGCCGCTGTCTTGACCGCCACCAAAGAAGCACAGGTCATAGCGTGACCAATCGACCGTTGCGCCAGGGTGGATGGCGTCGACGGTCACGTCTATGCCGCGCCACACCGCGCGTTGCCTGAGCACGATAATGTTGCCGCGGTCGCCGTATATGTTCATTTGGGCTGGGTAGAGATGTGCGATATGCAGTTGCATGGGTGTCCCTTCGTCGATGACCGATTCTACCACAGCGCTGATCGGTGTCGGGTTGGAGCTCGTTGTGACAGGTCTGCGCACATCGGGCGTGGCGGATTTTTTGCTACATTGTGTCGTATTGTGTGGTGATGGCTTGGGAATCGCGAAAATTACAGTTTGTAATGTTTGCGACTTATCCACACTATGCACACTACATAACTCCGTAGGTTTGACGCGTTGTAATGCGCAATTGACCAGAACGCTGGATAGTCCACTTATCCACATCATGTGGATAAGTTTTTGTGTTCCGCTGACAAATGGTGGATAACTCGTGGATAGTTTTGCCGCTGTTGATTCTACTGCCATCGGCTTCTATCGGAGCAGATTGAGACGTGAAGACGCGAAACGTTTAGTTGTACAATACAATCAACGAAAGTGAGGCGGTATGGTCCGTGTCTTGCATCTGGCAGATTTGCACATCGGAGTCGAAAACTACGGGCATTTCGATACGAGCACAGGCATGCACACGCGATTGGCCGATTTCCTCGCGCGCTTCGACGAAGCCATCGCGGTAGGCATTGACGCCAAGGTCGATTTGGTGCTCATCGCCGGCGACATGTTCAAAAACCGTGACCCCCAGCCACGCCATCAACGCGAATTTGCCGTGCGCATCAAACGCATCGTCGACGCCGGCATCCCCGTGTTGATGCTCATCGGCAATCACGATGTCGCTCCCGGGCGTGACACCGCCAACTCGGTAGCCGTCTACGAAGGGCTCGAGTTCCCCGGGGTCAAAATCGCCCGCAAAGCCGATGTCTACCGCTATACAACAACCAATGGTCCGCTGGCAATCGTCGCCGTGCCGTGGATCCTGCGGGAGATGTTGCTCAGCAACAACGATGCGCTGCGTGCGGCCACCCTGCACGAACAAGAGCCCATGATCCTGGCCATCATCGAACGATTCATCCAGCAGAGCGTCGACACCCTGATGGCCGAAGATCCTGACCGGCCCATCATCGTGACCTATCACGGCACGGTGTCGGGAGCGACGACGGGGATCGAACGAATGCTCACATTGGGTCGTGAAATCGTCATGCCCCCGGCAACATTGACGCCGGTCGGTGTCGATTATGTGGCGCTGGGGCATGTCCACAAACACCAAATCCTGCGCGCGCTACCACCGATTATCTACCCGGGTAGTATCGAGCGTATTGACTTCGGCGAAATGGAAGAGCACAAAGGGTGCGTCTTGGTTTCTTTTACGCACAAAACCGCCGCCTGGGAGTTCGTCCCATTGGCTGCCCGGCAGTTTGTGCGTATCGATGTCGACGTGACTGCCGATACCGAGTACCCCACCGAGCGCGTTATTCAGGCGATTGAGCGGCACACCCTGACCGATGTCGTGGTCGCGGTTGTCGTGACCATCGACACCGAGATCCGGGCGCTGTTCAGCTACCCGCAGGTGCGCACCGCCCTCCAGAATGCCGGTGTGGCTCACATTGCGCGGATCGTATTAGAAACCCCCGAACAAAAGCAAAAGCGCATCACCACTAACGAACACACCGGTGACATCCCCGACCCGGTGACTGCACTCCGCCAATATCTCGACAAGCAAAACCACAGTGCGACGGAACTCGCTGCGTTGATGGAGCTCGGGACAGAACTCATAGCTGCACGCGACGAGGCGTGACACGAGAGGTAATCGCATGAAGGCAGTCGTCATGGCCGGAGGGGAAGGGTCGCGTCTGCGCCCACTGACGCTCCACCGCCCCAAACCGATGGTCCCATTGGTTGATCGACCGGTGATGGGGCATATCATCGAGCTGCTCAAACGCCACAACATCACCGACATTATCGTGACCGTGCAATACATGGCTAGTGTGATCCAAGACCACTTTGGCGATGGATCGGCGTTCGGCGTGAACATCACCTACTCGCTCGAAGACCGCCCGTTGGGCACTGCCGGCAGTGTCAAACAAGCCGAGGCACTGCTGACCGAGCCGTTCATGGTGTTGTCGGGCGACGCCGTCACCGACATCGACCTGTCGGCCGTGATTGCACGCCACCAGAGCGGCCCAGGGCTGGCGACGATGACCCTGACACGAGTCCCCAACCCACTCGAGTACGGGGTGGCAATCTGCGACGACTTTGGCTATGTGACCGAACTGGTCGAAAAACCCAGTTGGGGCGAAGTGTTCTCGGATACGGTCAATACCGGGATATACATCTTTGAACCCGAGGTCCTCACCTACATCGCCCCCGATCAGGTGGTTGACTGGGCCAAAGACGTCTTCCCACGGATCCGAGCCGACCAGCATGGCATCAAGGGCTGCGTGGTCGAAGGGTACTGGACCGACGTCGGTACCATCGAAGAATACGTCCGGGCGACGCGCGACTACCTCGAGGGGCGCGTGAACTTGCCGCGCATCGGCCACTGCATCCGTGGCGATGTCTGGGCCGACGGCGCCGTCGAAATCGCCCCCGACGCCGTCTTGCAGGGCGACATCTACCTCGGCCTGGGTGCCAAAATCAAAAGCGGCGCGCACATCATCGGGCCGACGGTCATCCGTGATTATTCGATTATCGACAGCGGCGCCGTCATTGACCGAAGCATCATCTGGCGCAATTCGTACGTCGGTGAGCGGGCCGAGCTGCGCGGCGCGGTTGTGCTGCGCCAATGCAACATCAAAAATCGGGCAGTCTTGGCCGAGGGGGTGGTGGTCGGCGATCAGACGATGATCAACGCCGGTGCAGTCATCGGCACCAATGTCAAAATCTGGCCCGCCAAGGAAGTCGACGAGAGCGCCACCATTACCAGTAGTATCATTTGGGGGTCACAGGGTCGGCGCGTCTTGTTCGGTACGCAGGGCATCACCGGGCTGGTCAACATCGATTTGACGCCCGAGTGGTGTGCCCGCATCGGGGCCGCCATCGGCGCTGCCCTGCCATTGGGCGCCACCGTGACCGCCAATCGCGATGCGCACCACACCGCCCGCATGCTCAAGCGTGCGTTGATGGCGGGGTTGCCGTCGGCGGGTGTCAACGTCATCGAGTTGCACAGCGTCCCACTCCCGGTTGCACGGTACATCACGCATGCCTCGGGGTCGCAAGGCGGCATCCACGTGCAAGGGTCGTCGCACGACGAGCGGGTGGTCGAGATCCGCATTCTCGACAAAAACGGTCTCGATATCGATACCATTACCGAGCGCCGCATCGAAGGCATTTTCTTCCGCGAGGACTACCGGCGCGCGTATTACAACGAAATCGGTCGCATCACCGACGTCGTCAATGCAGCCGACACCTATAGCACGGCTTTTCTCAAAGCCTTGCGAGCCGAAGTCTTTGCCGACAACCGCTCGTTCCAGGTTGCGGTCGACTACGACCACGCCAGTAGCTCGTCGATTTTGCCTGGGATATTGCGCAAAGTGGGCGTTCGTTCGGTCGAACTGAATGCCAATCTCGACGACGTCAATACGACAACGCAGCGCGAAAACGACGCCGACAACCTCGAGCGCCTGGCGCGGGTAACCCCGGTCTTGGGTGCCGATATGGGTGTGCGTATCGAAGCAAACGGCGAACGGATTTCGCTCATCGACGGCAAAGGCCGCCCCGTACCTCCGATGCTTGCCCTGGCGGTGTTGGTCGATTTGTCGTTCGCAGCCGAAGGCGGTGGTGTGGTGGCAGTGCCGGTAACGGCGCCGCGGGTGTTCGAGACCATTGCTGCGCGCCGTGGCGGTGCCATTGTGCGTACCAAGGGAACTCTGGCGTCACTGATGCAACTCGCAGCCAAACGGCGCGACGTGTTGTTGTTGGGCGACGGTGCCGGGGCACTCATCTTCCCGCGCTTTTACCCGGTCGCTGATGGGTTGTTCACCATCGCCAAGGTCATCGAGCTGTTGTTGTCGCAGCAGACGCGCCTCGAAGATGCGGTCGACTCCATCCCGGTTTTTTCGATGGCGCATCAGCGGGTCAGCTGCCAGTGGGACAAAAAGGGCAGCGTGATGCGGCGCATGGGCGAGCTCTATCCCGAGCGCCGCCAGCAGACCAGTGATGGCCTGCGCATCGACGGCAGCGACGGCTGGGTTTTGCTCAGCCCCGACAGCGACGGCCCGTACATCAGCGTGCATGCCGAGGGCCACAGCGATAGCCAGGCGCAGGCATTGTTGGCGCAGTACGCGGCGTTGATTGGGAGCATGCAGACCGAGTAGCGCGTTTTTTATGGCGAAAACGTTGAGGCGCAGGCGTGCATCATGCAGCCTGCGCTTTTGTATGACCGGTCGCCG
>CAIPUQ010000197.1 GCA_903868295.1 uncultured Roseiflexaceae bacterium | reverse complement strand
TGCGTGGAGCAGATATTCAAATCGCATACCGCGTGGATCGCCGGTCGATTCCATGCTTTTTGGGATGACGTTGAGCGACCCGCCGACCGTGCAAAAGACGTGGTAGAGCGGGTTGCTGTGGTAGGCGCAGATCGAAAAATGGGACGATAGTGACGCATGCAGTCCCTCGGCACCTTGTTTGGGGCGAGCACCATAACGGAAGGTGGGAGCACCCTTCCAGAGCACGAGACGCTCATACACCATAATCGATGGGTCGGCGCTCGCATGCCATTGCGCGTGCAGGGCAGTACGGTATGGATCTGCAACGGTCATGGGTTCTCTCCGGTCCAACGTTGTTCGAAATCCGCACCCACAACAAGCACCATGCTTGCATCACTCGCTGCGCCTGCAGGACGACCTGCGTTGCTCACGACTTGACTTGCATTCAACCCGAGTGCATTGACGAGTTGTTCTCGTTCCGATGGGTGATCCCCGATATCATACAGCATGGTCTTGTCTGTTCCGGCATTGTCGCCAGCGTTCAACACCGAAAATCCCTGACTCGACAGGGTGTTCGATATGCTGCCGGCCACACCGGTTTTGCCACTCCCATTGAGTACTTGAACGGTCGCTACACCAGGGATGGTGGAACCCGTTTGCCATTTTCGAACGAGTTGCTGTATATCAGTTTCGTTCCAATAAATATCCGACGTGATGACGTTGTCGACACGTACATCGGTCGGATTGATCGAAAACTGTGCAATCCGTGCAGGATCAAGCCGACTCGCAATCCCCGCCAGGTCCGTCATGGTCGACAAATCGCCCATCGGGAGAGTGGTCCGTACATTTTGTTCGAGGACACTTATCCAGTTTGGCAACAGCGAGACATTTGCAGCCAGCCCACGCGAGCGCACTTGACTGAGCACCGCTTTGAGGACTTGCTGTTGTCGCTTACTCCGGTCGAAATCATTGGTCGAATGCCGAGAACGTGCAAAGACAAGAGCGGTCTTGCCATCCAACAGTTGGATGCCCGGTGCGATGTATATCCGTTCGACGCCGTGGTTGTCGGTGGGGTACTCGGGGTCGACCAAGGCTTGTTTGACATCGATAATGACACCACCCACGCTGTCGACGAGTCGTTCGAACCCGTAGAAATCGACCTGAGCGATGTAGTCGACATTGATCTTGAGGAATCGTTCCATGGTTTCGGCTGCAGCTGCGCCCCCGCCGGCATCCTGTGAGGTACCCGCACCATAGAGCTTTTCGGCATTATAGTAGCCATACGAAAAGGCTGAGTTGACTTTGCCGTATGCGCCGCTCGGGAGTGGGACGACCGAATCACGTGGAATCGAAAGCATCGTAGCCCAGTTCCCTTGGGGATTGATACGTACCAGGATGAGTGTGTCGGAACGAACACCTTCAGTGACCGCTTCCGCACGTTTGTCGACCCCCACCAGCAATATGGTAAATGGTTGTTTGAGTGTTGCTGGAGCGAAAGGGGTTGCATCCGCAGGAGTGTCGATGGCTTGCTGGCTCTCGGGGTTTGGCGTGTTTGCACGTGGATCTATCGTTTGGATGTTGCCGAGTGCTTGGTCAGTGCGACGGAGAATAACCGCGGCCGTACCACCAATACCCACCAGGGCAAGGGCAATCACCACAATGATGTAGGTACGCCAGTTGTTTGCCTGCTGGGCTGCGCGTGAAGAACTCATCCGTCCCGGGGTCATATTGGGGAGCAATGCTTTGCTAGGGCGGCGCATGAGCTTCGCGGGACGCAACGAACGGCGACGCGGTGGTTTCTGCACTGTGTGTTCCGTACTCAAATAATTACCGTTATTATACACGAGTGGGTTGTGACACACCATGTGTATGCATGTAGACCACTGATAATTCTATGATAGCGAACCACCACCGCACTGCGAGGTCCGAATGACACAGCGAGGATTGCTGATTGATCAACTCCTCGACGAAGCACGCCGAAAAGGAATCTACAATCCAGATACCACAGGTGAACCCGAGCTCTCATTTGATGACATGACGCACGTTGATCCTGCTGATCGCGTTGCCTTTGCCATGCTCAAGAGCAATGGGTTTGCACCACCATTTATTGAAGAACGCACACAACTGTTGGCAGAGCGGATTGCGCTCGGGGGTGCCGCTCAGGTGCTCAGAGAACGCATGCCGATACTCGACGAGGCGCAACGGACTCGTAGTATCAGCGAAATGCGCCGGGTGTTGACCGATCTGTGGCGCAGAACACTCGACTACAACCTCATCGCTCCACCGGCGTTGCAGATAGAGGGCATCCGGGTCGAATACGAACTGGTTTTGATTGCATCCGCAATTACCGACGCTCGCCCCGATGCTGACGGATCCGTTGCACTCCCACCGCAAGCGCAAAAAAGCCCGTACAGATAAGCACGATAGTGGCCCCGGTCGACACCGCGTAGTGGTAGGACAATATCAACCCCAGTACCGCTGAACCCGCACCAATAGCTGC
>CAIPUQ010000196.1 GCA_903868295.1 uncultured Roseiflexaceae bacterium | reverse complement strand
GTCGTGAGCGTCCCGTTGGGGTTGACGATTGCGTTGTTTTTGGCCATTCTGCTCAACAAAAAAATCCGCGGGATCTACGTCTTCCGGTCGATGTACTATCTGCCGACGGTGATTTCGGGAGTCGGCGTGGCGATGTTGTGGAAGTGGATTTTCAACGGCAAGCACGGCATCATCAACAACCTCCTGGGCATGATCGGCGTCAAAGGTCCGAACTGGCTGCTCGATGAGCAATGGGCCCTGTTTGCGCTCATCATCACCAGTGTGTGGGGTGTGGGTGGCACGATGCTCATCTTTTTGGCGGGGCTCCAGGGAATCCCGTATGAACTGATGGAAGCAGCCGAAATCGACGGTGCCAATCGCTGGTCGCAGTTCCGCCACATCACCCTGCCACTCTTGTCGAACGTGACGTTCTTCAATCTGGTGTTGGGGATTATCGGGGCCTTGCAATACTTCACCGATGCCTTTGTGATCACGGGTGGCGGCCCCAACAACGCGACGTTGTTCATTGCGGTCTACCTCTATCGGCATGCCTTCCAATACCTCAACTTCGGCTATGCCGCAGCTATTTCGTGGGTGCTCTTTCTCATCGTGATGCTCCTGACCCTGCTGGTCTTTCGCTCGTCGCCGCTGTGGGTGTTCTACGAGTCCGAACGAAAGGCGAAGTGAGATGCAGTCTATACTCCGCACATTACGGACCCGATCGGGCCAACAACGCATCATCGACATCGCCAGCGTCATCGTGCTGACGGTGGGCGCGGTCATCATTTTGATTCCGTTCTTCTGGATGATTTCGACTGCCCTCAAACAAAACGGCGACGTCTTTTTGGTGCCGCCGCAGTGGATCCCCACCAACCCCAAGTGGGAGAATTTCTCGATTGCCTTTGCACAACTCAAGCTCGATGTCTATGCGTTCAACACGTTTTTCATCGTGACCACGGTCATGGCTGGGACGCTGTTGTCTGCCTCGTTTGCGGCATACGGATTCGCACGCTTGCAGGCCCCGGGCCGCGATACGATTTTTATGTTGTTGCTGGCCACCCTGATGCTCCCCGGCGCAGTGACGCTGGTACCGACCTACTTGATGTTCAATACCGTTGGGTGGATCAACACCTATTTGCCGTTGACCGTCCCGGCGTTTTTCGGGAGCGCGTATTTCGTCTTTCTGATGCGCCAGTTCTACATCACCATCCCGCGTGAACTAGAAGAGTCTGCCATGATCGACGGTGCGAGCGTCTACCGCATCTGGTGGTCGATTATGCTGCCGTTGAGTGGTCCAGTCTTGGCGACCATCGCGGTGTTTACGTTTGTGGGGACCTACAACGACTTCTTCAACCCGCTCATTTACCTCAGTGACGAATCAAAGCGCACCATTGCGGTGGCGTTGTCATATTTGTCCGGATCGCCGCGCAGTGTCGCCAAGATGAACTTACTGATGGCCGCGGTCACGCTGTCGATTATCCCGCCGATTTTGCTGTTCATCGGTGCACAACGGTATTTTGTGCGGGGGATTGTTACTACCGGGATTAAGGGGTAACCCTTGACCATAGATTGTTGCTCAACAAAGGAGCTCGGAATGTCCAAGCAACACGATTCCGTCCAGCAGCGCGTCGACCGCCGTTCGTTCCTGCGCCTCATGGCCTTGGGAACTGCAGCAGTCAGCACCGGTGTCTTGGCAGCGTGTGGTGCAGCCACCACCGACACACCTGCCGCACCGGCCGAAGTCCAGAAGATCAAGGCGATGATGTGGTCCAATTCACCCACATTGGACGAAAACTTCAAAAAGCGCGCCGACCTCTTCAACGCCAAGTACAAAGGGCAGTACGAAGCCACCATGGAGCTGTTGCCATGGGACCAGTACTGGCCAAAAGTCGACCTGGCCTACGCATCCAACGAGCCGATTGACGTCTACTTCTGGGACGTGCAAGCCTATGGGCACTACACTCAGGGCAAGCTCAAGAACCTGCAAGCAGACCTCGACAAAGTGGGTGACTTCGCCAATCCCGACATGTACCCCCAAGAGCAGATGGCAGTGTGGAAGTTCGACGGCGCTAACATGTATGCCGTTCCCGAGAACATCCAGAGCATGGCGTTGTTCTACAACAAAAAGCTCTTCGACGAGGCCGGCGTTGCCTACCCCGACGAAAACACCACCTGGGACGACATCAAAGTCATTGCCGAAAAGCTGAAAAAAGTCGAAGGCGAAGAGGTCACCCAGTGGGGCTTTGACGTCGGTGACCTCGCTGTTTGGTGGGGCTCGATTTCGCTTGCATGGGCACAGGGCGGCGGCTACTTCGACAAAGTCGTCGAGCCAACGACCTTCACCGTCAGCTCGCCTGAGGCCGTCAACGCCCTCAAGTGGATCCAAGACATCATGTATGTCGAGAAGCTCGCTCCAGACTCCGAGACCCGCTCGGTCGTCGGTCAAGAGACGGGCATCTTTGGGTCCGGCAAAGTCGCCATGTACCCCGGCGGCACCTGGATGATTTCGTCCAACGCCGAGCTCCCCTTCGAGTGGGACATCGCCCCGATGCCCAAGTGGAAGGACAAGCGCGCGATGCCGTACTGGTTCGGCGGCTGGGTCGTCCCCAAAGACGGCAAAGCATCCGACGCCGCCACGGCATGGGCCATCTGGTGCGCCACCGAGTATCAGGCCGAAATGGCAGCCACCGGCGACTGGATTCCGATCCGTGCAGACGCCCGTAACTCCGAGGCATTCCTGAAGGGCATGCCGGCCGGCTTCAAGTCGGTGTCGGATGCCATCGGGAGCGCCCGCATCGGTGATGTCTACAGCGCCAAGGTCCAACAGATCCTCGGCGAAGTCATCTCGCCCACGCTCGATCAGGTGTGGAACAACAAAATCACCCCCGAAGAAGCCGGCAAGCAAATCGACGAGAAGGCCAACAAGCTCCTCGCCGAAGGCTAGTCGTCCCGCTCCACCCACGAATGATAGGCATTCGTGGGTGGTTTTTCTCTACACGACAAGGAGGCCACATGCAATCTGCCGTTCTGACGCGCACAACGCTCCGCTTGCCGCTCCATTCGATCGACATCTGGTTTGCTGACGGTGCCCTGCGCTTCGCTTCGACCCCACAGACCGTCGGGATGCCGTTGGCTGCGGGTACATTGGCCTCCATTGCAATAGCGGGCACGCCGGTTGTGTGGCACAGTGCCCACATTGGCGCCACGACTGCCGACGCATGCACCATCCTGCTCGCCAGCGCGACGCTCCAGGCGACGGTGCGCATCGAGGGGTTCGCAGACCAACCGTTTGTGCGGACCTCTGCCCTGCTCACCAACACCGGCGGGCAGACCCAACGCATCACGGATTGTCGCCTGCTCGACATCGCGCTCAACCAGGCCCCGCTCTATTTGTTCCATGTCGACCAATTCAGCTGGAGCTATCGCACCGATTACTTCAGCCGGCACCAGAGCCAAATCTGGCCGGGTCGCACCCCCATCGAAGTCCGCATGGGCTCGTACCCGTCGCACTACAACGGTGCCACGAGTTGTGCCTGGTTTGCGCTCCGACCACCGCCGCATGACTACGACGATCTCCACGTGGCCTCCGGCCCGGGTATCGTCTGCGGCATCGAGTTCAACGGCAAGAGTCGCATCCACGCCGCAGCCAGCGCCACCCAGACGACCATCACCAGCACCATCGACGCCTTGTGTCACGACCTGGTGCCGGCAGCAACATTCGAAATCCCAGCAGTCTTCTTCGGCCACTACGACGGTGATTGGGACGAGGCGGGCTACGTCACGCAGCGCTTCGCCGAGGCGCACGTCCATCCTGCCTACCCCGACGATCGCTACCCGTGGGTGCAATACAATTCGTGGAAGTACGGCCAAGAAATAGACGAAGCACAACAACTCGCCGTCATCGACCGCTGTCATGATCTGGGCATCGAAGTCGTTGTCCTCGACCTCGGCTGGGCCAACACTATCGGCGATTGGCGCCCCAATCCGGCCAAGTTCCCCAACGGCTTGGCCCCCATCGCCGCCCGGGCTGCCTCGTACGGCATGCGCTTCGGCGTCCACATCGCTATCGCGCAATGCGCCGCCGATGCCCCGATCGCAAGTCAGCACCCCGAATGGCTGGCCAGCACCTACGACGACTACTACCAAGCCGGCACGCTGTGCTTCGGTAATGACCCCTGCCGCACCTGGATCATCGAGCAAGTCTCGGCGTTGATCGAACAACACGGCATCAATTACATCATCCAAGACGGCGAAGACATGGTCAAACGCTGTCTGCGCGACGACCACACGCACACCCCGGGCGATAGCAACTACGCCAATTCGCAACAGGGCATCGACGTAGTGATCGGCACCCTGCGCGCCAAATACCCACATGTCGTCTTCGAAAACTGTGAAGACGGCGGCATGATGATGACCTACAAAATGGCGCGACTCTACCACACCAGCATCACCGTCGACAACATCGGCGCATACGCCACCCGCCAGGGCATCTACGGCGCGTCGTACCCGTTTTCGCCGCGCTACAGCGTGCGCTACTTCGAAGACGATCCGACGCCCTACACCCTGCGCAGTAGCATCTTTGGTGGACCGCTCATCTTTATGCAGCGCATCACCGAATGGGACGGCACCCAGTATGCCGACGCCAAAGCCGCCATCACCGAGTACAAAGCCTACCGTGGCCTCATCCGCACTGCCAAGATCATCCACCTGCTGGCCCCCAAAGCCAACATCGATCGGATCGGCCATGGTTGGGACGCCATCCAGGCAGTTGCACCCGATCAGCGCGAGAGTGTGCTGTTCTTTTATCGGGCAGTCGGCGAAAACCCCGAACGCCTGTTGCATCTGCGTGGGCTCAATCCATCGGGGAACTACACGCTCACCGATCGTGATCGCGGAGCGCTGGGTACCCGCACCGGCGCAGACATCATGACCAACGGTGTCCAGCTCAGCCTGGCCGAGTTGAGCGCAGGCATCCTCCATCTGCACCAACAGAACGGGTGACCGTATGATGCATGTCGACAGCTCTTACACCTGGCGCGGATTCCAGGCGATTCTGGTCGAAACAAGCTACTACCGCGCGACCTTTCTCCCCGAACTGGGGGGCAAGCTCTGGTCCCTCATCGACAAAAAATCCGACCGCGAGGTGCTCTGGCACAATCCACGCACCCCGCCGCGGCCAGCGTTCTACGGCGCCGCCTACGATGACTGGTTCTGCGGGGGCTGGGACGAACTCTTCCCCAACGACGCCCCCACCAATGTCAGCGGCGATCTGTACCCCGACCATGGCGAATGGTGGGCGATGCCGTTTGATTGGCACATCGAACGCACCGCCCAGAGCGCCACCCTGCACCTGCTCCGCCACGGGGTGGTGACCAACACGACCATCGAAAAGTCGATTACCTTCGACGCCAACGAACCGACCTTCAGCATCGCCTACCGGCTCAGTAATCACCAATCGCAGCCGTTGGAGTATCTGTGGAAGTTGCATCCCGCGCTGTCGATCAACCCGCACAGCCGCATCGACATGCCGGCGGGTGAGTGCCTGGTCGACGAGGGCTTCCGCGGGCGCCTGGGCGCAACCGTCGAACGCTTTGTCTGGCCGCATGCAGCCGGTGTCGACATGCGTGTCGTACCGCCGGCGAGCGCCGAGAGTTGCGACTTCTATTACGGCACGCAACTCAGCGCCGGCTGGTGTGCCTTGACCGATGGTACGACGCAGAGCGGCTTCGGGTTGAGCTTCGACCCCGATGTCTTCCGCTCGGTGTGGGTTTTCGGCGCATACGGCGGCTGGCGCAACCACTACACGACCATCCTCGAGCCATGCACTGGCTACCCTTACCGCCTCGAAGACGCTATCGCACAGGGGAGCGTTAGCCGAATTGCGGCCCACAGTACGCTCAACACCACGCTCCGTGTCAGCCTCTACCAAAACGCGCACGGCGTCGCACACATCGATCGTGCCGGCGCGGTGACCGTCATCCAGAACGGAGGCGCATAATGCCGACCCAGACCGCCATCGTGACCGGCGCCGGCAGCGGGATTGGCCGCGCCTGTGCGCACCAACTCGCCGCCAAAGGGCATGCGGTCGTCGTGGCCGACATCAACGAGGCTGCCGCCCGCTCTGTCGTCGCCGAGATTGTCCAGGCCGGCGGCCGCGCCACGGCGCTCCAGGCCGATGTACGCCACGACGCCCAGCGCATGGTCGATGCGGCGGTACAGACCTATGGTGCGTTGGATATTTTGGTCAACAACGCGGGGATTTTCTATCCGGCTGATTTTCTCACCACGCCGTTCGAGGATTGGCACCGCGCAGTCGATGTCATGTTCTACGGCGCGACCAAATGTAGTCGGGCAGCGGCGCAGCAGATGGTTGCCCAGGGCGGCGGCGGGCAGATTGTCAATATCTCGTCGGTCAACGCGTTCCTCGGCGCACCACTGTCATCCCATTACAACACCGCCAAGGGTGCCATCGACCAGCTGACCCGCTGCCTGGCAGTCGAACTCGCGCCGCATCGGATTTTGGTCAATGGGGTCGCGCCGGGATTCGTCGAGACGCCCATGGC
>CAIPUQ010000195.1 GCA_903868295.1 uncultured Roseiflexaceae bacterium | reverse complement strand
TTCGAAAAGCGTACCTGGGAGTGGAAGGAAGAATTCGGCGGCAAAATCACGCAGCAGCTCCGCCGCATCGGCGCGTCGTGCGACTGGTCGCGCGAGCACTTCACCCTCGACCCCGATTTGTCGCGGGCTGTGCGCACTGCCTTCAAGAAGCTCTACGACGACGGTCTCATCTACCGCGGGACGCGCCTAGTCAACTGGTCACCCAATCTGCAGACTGCGGTGTCGGACCTCGAGGTCGAATACGAAGACCGCGATGTGCACATGTGGCACATCCGCTACCCCATCGCAGGCGACTGGACCCCAGGCGCATGGGCTTCGGGGAGCTGGGCTGCCGGCGCAACCCAATACATCACCGTCGCTACCACCCGCCCCGAGACACTGATGGGCGACGTCGCCGTGGCCGTGAACCCGACCGACGAGCGCTATGCTCACTTGATCGGCCAGTTCTTGGTGTTGCCAGTGGTCAATCGCCGTATCCCCATCGTGGCTGACGAGCACGCCGACCCCACCTTCGGCACCGGCGCAGTCAAAATCACGCCTGCCCACGACCACAACGACTATGCTGTCGCGCAGCGTCAGAACCTGCCGATGATCAATATCCTCAATCGCGATGCCACGCTCAACAGTGAGGCTGGCCCCTACAACGGCACCGAACGCTTTGCAGCCCGCAAGGCGGTGTTGGCCGACCTCGAAAAAGAGCAGCTCCTCGTGGCCACCCTGCCCCATCGCATGTCGGTGGGCATCAGCCAGCGTGGCGGCGAGGTTATCGAGCCTCTGTTGTCTGAACAATGGTTCGTCAAAATGCAGCCATTGGCCGACCTGGCGCTGGCTGCGGTCAAGAGCGGCGAAACCAAAATCATCCCCGAAAACTTCGGCCGCGTCTATGACAACTGGCTCGACAACATCCAAGACTGGTGTATCTCGCGCCAGCTCTGGTGGGGCCACCGCATCCCGGTCTGGTATGGTCCAAATGGCGAGATGATTGTCCCTGGTCCCGACGAACCCGATCCAACCGGCCCTGGCATCACCCAAGACCCCGACGTGCTCGACACCTGGTTCTCGAGTGGGTTGTGGCCCTTCTCGACCCTGGGGTGGCCCGACAACACCGCCGACTTCCAGCGCTTCTACCCCACCCAGGTGATGGAAACCGGGTACGACATTTTGTTCTTTTGGGTCGCCCGCATGATGATGCTGGGTTGCTACCTGACCGGCAAAGCACCGTTCCACACCATCTATTTGCATGGTCTGGTGCGCGACAAAGACGGCCGCAAAATGTCCAAAACGTACGGCAACGTGGTCAACCCACTCGACATCATGTCGCAGTTCGGGACCGACGCCCTGCGCTTCACCCTGGCGACCAGTAGCTCGCCCGGCCAAGATTTGAACCTCAACCCCGAGCGCATCGAATCGGGCCGCAACTTCGCCAACAAACTATGGAACATCACCCGCTTCGTGCTCGGCCGATTCGGCGACTGGAAGCCCAACAGCACACACATCGTAACCGGCAGCTGCCTGCTGAACTACCCATACACGGTCGCCGATCGCTGGATCATGTCGCGCTACCAACAGGTCGTCGCCGACGTCGATCGCCTGATGACCGGCTACAACTACGGCGAGGCCGGCCGGCAGATCCAAGACTTCATCTGGAACGAATTCGCAGACTGGTACGTCGAAATCGCCAAGGGACAGCTCGACGGCGACGAAAGACGCCAACTGTTGACCCGCGAGGTGCTCTTCACCGTCCTCGAAGGCTCACTGCGCATGTTGCATCCCTTCATGCCCTTCGTCACCGAAGAGGCCTGGCAATACCTGACGGGCCGCGTCGACCAAGACATGCAAGCAGACTCTCTGATGGTGGCAGCCTATCCACAGCCCGATGCGTCACTGCGTGATATCCAGGCCGAACAGATTATCTCGACCCTTCGAGAAATCGTCATCGGCATCCGCAACGTGCGCTCAGAGTACAAAGTCGAACCCGCCAAGTTCGTCGCTGCCACGATTGTCAGCGCAAATGCAGCCCAACTCGACGAACAACGGTTGTTGCTCGCGCGTATGGCTCGCCTCAACAATGACGAGTTGGCGATTGTCGACAGCATCCCGGCGCGCCCCAAAGCAGCAGCGACGCTGGTCATCGGCGACATCGAAGTCTTTATCCCGTTGGCTGGATTAATCGACCTCGATGCAGAACGTCAGCGCCTGACCAAAGACCTCGAGTCCGCGGTCGCCGATGCCGAACGCAAACGCACGCGCCTCGGTGACGAATCGTTCACCGGCAAAGCACCGGCTGCGGTGGTGCAGAAGGAACGCGACTTTTTGACCAACCTCGAAGCACAGATCGCGCGCCTCACCCAGCGCTTACACGAATACGCAGCCGACTAACCCGCACGGCAGCTGCCGTCGCGCAAGGAGCACGCCATGCAACCGACTCGGATCCTCATCACCGGTGGTGCCGGATTTCTGGGCATAAACCTCGTACGCTATCTGCTGAGCCGCGGTCATAGCGTTGTCAGCTATGACATCGCATCGTTCGATTACCCAGAACGAAGCCAGATCACCGAAGTCACCGGAGACATCCGCAACCAAGAGGCCCTCTATGCCGCGATGGAAGGGTGCGACCTCGTCGTCCATACCGCCGCAGCGCTGCCGCTCTACTCCGAAAAAGACATCCGCACCACTGACCTCGACGGCACCCGTAACGTGCTGACTGCCGCCCAGAAGCGGGGAATCAACCGCGTCATTCATATTTCTTCTACCGCTGTCTACGGCATACCCGATCATCACCCACTCTTCGAAGACGACACACTCGTCGGCGTCGGCCCCTACGGCGAAGCCAAAGTCGCCGCAGAACAGATTTGTGTCGACTTCCGTGCCACCGGAATGGTTGTTCCCATTCTGCGACCCAAGTCCTTTGTCGGACCTGAGCGGTTGGGCGTCTTTGCGCTGCTGTATGACTGGGCAAAAGACGGTCACGGGTTCCCGATGATTGGCAGCGGCAACAACCGCTACCAGTTCCTCGATGTCGAAGACCTTTGTCAGGCGATCTACCTGTGCGCCACCGGCGACGATGCCGTCGTCAACGACACCTTTAATGTCGGCGCAAAAGAGTTCACCACCATGCGCGAGGACTACCAGGCAGTGCTGG
>CAIPUQ010000194.1 GCA_903868295.1 uncultured Roseiflexaceae bacterium | reverse complement strand
GCGTCTTTTCTGCAGATAGCACAAAAAATGGGAGCGATACGCTGTGCGCTATCGCTCCCATGCGGAAAAAGATTGGTTACGACACAAACAACTTCCGCGGGAAATTCGTCAAGCGTTCGTACCCACCTGGCGTAATCGCAATCGTCTCGGACATGCCGAAGCCCTTGGCGAGGACGTAGGTATGCAGTGTCATGCCGACCGCGAACGACCAATCGGCAACGGGCGATGCTTCGAGATTTTCGCCGCTGACGGGCAGCAGCATAAAGCCCACCGAGTACATCGTTTTGTTGGTGTAGGTGTCGCGCAGGCCGGCCGACAAGACGCCGTCGCGATAGATGTGGTCGGGGACAGTGGCCGCGACACCGGGTTTGATGCTGGCCAGGGCTGCGTCTTGGATGGCCGTCAGTTGTTCGACAATGCGGAAATCCTCGTCGCTGGCATGCCCTACCCGAATCGGCCGCATGAAGCGGGCGTGGTAGTGGCGCACATTGGGCGTCGTCTCGATTTGGATGATGTCGCCGTGCTCCAACACGCGGTCGGTGTAGTAGCCGTGGAGATGGTAGGCGCGCTCGCCCGATGCCATCACGCCCGGGCCAGCCAAGTCACTGCCGGCACGGATCATCGCATCGCAGATGGCCGCAGCCATGTCGCGCTCGGTCGCACCGGCTTTGGCGCTGTCGATGGCGGCCTGCATACCGGCCTCGGATGCGGTGCCGGCACGCCGTTGGTAGGCGATTTCGGCAGGGGTTTTGATGAGCCGCATGCGCTCGACCAGTGACTGCTCGTTGGTCCAGACGATGCCGGGCAGGAGGGACGTGAGTTTTTCGTAGCGTGCGACCGATACCGTCCAACTGCCCAACTCCGCACCGACGCGGGCCGTTGCGCCTAGGCGGGCGCGGATGATGTCGGCGGCGACGGCGGTCGTGTCTTGGCTGTCGTTCCACAAGGCCCGGTCGGGGTAGACACAGGTGCTGTCGAGGTAGTACTCCTCGACATCGCGGCAGAACATGGTCGGTGCGCCATTGGCGGGGATAATGGCGAACTGGAAGCTGCTATACGCACGGGTAAAAAACCCCGTCAAATACGTCACACTCTCGGGTTGGAAGGCAATCAGCGCATCGAGCCCTTTGGCACGGAGCTCTGCCTGTACTCGGGCCACGCGGGCGTGGTACTCGGTCGGTGCGAACCAGTAGTTGGGTTGTGCCATGGTGCAGTTACCTCGTTGCAATCGGCTGTTGGATGTACGTGGCAAAACGGCGTAGCATGCTCTGGGCCGGCGTCTGATCGACGGCCGAGGCGATGAGTGCATCGACATCGGCACCATCGCTGACCATCACGTCGCGGCAGTCTTCGATCCACATGGGGGCCAGAGCGAGCGGGATTTCGAGGTGGCCTTGGATCCCCCAGACGGGTTGATCGCGCCAGCGCCATACCTGATTGGGGCAGAGCGGCGTACTGGCCAAAATCGTCATGTCGGGGTGACCCGCTTTGACCTCGTCGTTGTGCCAGGTAAACATCGTCACCCCTTCGGCGAGCTCGCTGGCGATGGGGTCGCTGTGGGCAGCGGGGTGGACGATATGGGGGATGTAGCCGATTTCGCAGCTACTGCGGCGGAACACCTGGACGCGGCCGCACAGTGCAGACGCCAAAATCTGGCTGCCGAAGCAGATGCCCAGCATGGGGATACCACGGGCGGCAGCGTCTTGGATGAGCTGGTGCTCGCGATGGATCCACGGGATGTCTTCATAGGCGCCGTGTGGGCTGCCTGCAATCACAATGCCGGCGTAGCCGTCGAGGCTGGCAGGGAATTCATTGGAATAGGCCCAATAGCGCTCGACCTGTAGCCCCCATCCCTCGAAGCGGGTATCGAGTTGCGACAGCGGCGTGTAGGTGGGGCCATTGATGAGGTACAACAGGCGGGGGTGCGTCATTGCAGACTCCTCGGTGCAGTAGTGTTCTGTTCTATTGTACGGGAGGAGCGTGGGTGCAGGTGTGGGGCAGATTTGCGAAAAGGCAACTAGGCGTGATAGCTCGAACGGTGAGGAGGTAACGGAGTTTGTCGCGTGCTGCGGAATATTTGGTATGGACGTACTACGGTATCAGTACAACATATGCTTGGAGAATCTGATTCTAAAATCTGCTGGCATGGTTGCCCACTGATGCACATCAATGGGGATCGGAATAAGACTGTCCTCAAGCGCTTGGGCAAGTAGCGGCACTCCGGCGACGACGTGCTGTGGGTCGATGTGATGCCGCACAACCAAATCGAGGTCACTCATCGGCCCAGGAGTCCCCGTCACGCGTGATCCGTAGGCCCACACCGTCGCCTGGGGCACATGGAGCTGGCACATGGCAACCAATGCATCGCACCGTCACGGTTGATTGTTAGGATGGGCGAAGTGTCAAACGTATTATTGAGCGTTAGAATGTCATGCGTCAATCGTACCATTGAACGAATGCGTTGAAGAGCGGGGCTTATTGCAATAAGCCCCGCTCAAAAAAATGCTACCAGATGAAGATGGCACGCCGACAGAGAGCAGTGTATTGATGGCAAGGTCGTCGAGTCGGCATGCCATGACGGGGTTGGGTAGGGGCGAGGTCGTCATGCCCCGCGAAGCGGGGTACTCGCCCGCAGAAAAACCACGCGGCATGCCATGACGGAGTTGGTGAAGGGATGCCCGCCATCATGCGGTAGGGCGGGGCTTATTGCAATAAGCCCCGCCCAAAAAAAATGCTACCAGATGAAGATGGCACGCCGACAGAGAGCAGTGTATTGATGGCACGGTCGTCGAGTCGGCATGCCATGACGGGGT
>CAIPUQ010000193.1 GCA_903868295.1 uncultured Roseiflexaceae bacterium | reverse complement strand
CGACCCACAATGCGATCTGGATTATGTGCCCAACGTTGCCCGCCCAGCCACGATGCGGATTGCACTGAACAATTCCTTCGGGTTTGGTGGCATCAATGCCGTCGTCGCGTTCCGGCGCTGGGAGTCGGAGTGACCGAGATCGGGCACAACTGGGGACTCGTCGGGCATGCCTGGGCAGTCGATTTTCTGACCCGCGCAATTGTCAGCAACCAACACGCCCATGCGTACCTCTTGACTGGTCCGCGCCACGTCGGCAAGAACCTGCTGGCGTTGCGCCTGGCCCAAGCACTCAATTGCGAGCAACAAACTGCCAACCCATGCGGTACCTGTCGGACCTGCAAGCGCATCGCAAAAAACAATTACCCCGATGTGCGAATTGCCAGCATGGCCACGCAAGCCGCCGCGGCCAAAGGTGACGAAGGTACGCGCCAGCGCGATTTGCGTATCGACACCGTGCGCACCTGGCTGGCGGACATCACGCTCCGTCCGTATGAAGGGCGCCGGCGTGTGTTCATCCTCGACGATGTCGAACGGCTGACCGACGGTGCGGCCAACGCGATGCTCAAAGTGCTCGAAGAACCACCCCCGTATGCCACCATCTTGCTGGTTGCGCACACTGCTGGCGACGTCATGGCGACCATCGTGTCACGGTGCCAACGGATCAAGCTCCGTCCCGTCGAGCGCCCGGCGATTGCCGATTGGCTGGTAGCCCAGTCGTACGATGCACAGGATGCCGAACGGTGCGCCGCATGGTCTGATGGTATGCCGGGGTTGGCGTTGCGCTATGCAGCCAATCCCGACGAATCCACCGCCATCCAGCAGCAGCTCGACGAACTGCTTGGACTCTCGCAACGCCCGTTCACCGAGTGTGTGAAGTGGGTCGAAGAACGCAACAAAGCCTTTCGGGCTGGCGAACAAAACGACATCTATGCCATGTTGACGCTCTGGCAACGCTGGTGGCGTGATGTGCTTGTCACCGCAGCCGGTACCCACGGGCAATTGACCTGGGTAGATCGGCAGGCTGATGTCGTGCGCGTGGCTCGTGGTACCGGTGTCGAGGCTGCGGCGCACTTCTTGCATGATTTGGCATTGGCCACCAAACAACTCCGCGAAAATGCGAATCCGCAGTTGGTGCTCGAGCACCTGGTGTTGCGCCTGCCTGATCGGCGCTAAACGGCGCATTCCGGTGGCACTCTGTTATACTATCCCCATTCACACACTCAGACTATTGCGGAGGTGTTCGTGACGAAAGCATCTGCTGTTGTCCTCGACCGCGTGACCAAACGCTTCGGGAACGTGACTGCCGTCGACTCGATATCGGTCGATATCCGCGATGGTGAGTTTTTTTCTATGCTTGGTGCATCGGGGTGTGGCAAAACGACCACGTTACGCATGATTGCCGGCTTCGAATACCCCACTGAGGGCGTTATCTCGCTCGGCGGTGTCCACGTCGAGCGGATCCCCGCACATCTACGCAACGTGAACACTGTTTTTCAATCCTATGCGTTGTTCCCGCATATGACCGTCAACGAGAACATTGCGTTCGGCTTGCAAATGCAAAAAGTCAACAAAAGCGACATCACCAAGCGCGTAGCCGAAGCCCTCGCCATGGTGCAGTTGGCCGGCTACGGCGAGCGTCGCCCCAAGCAACTCTCGGGTGGGCAGCAGCAGCGCGTCGCGCTCGCTCGTGCGCTGGTCAATCGCCCCAAGGTGTTGCTCCTCGACGAGCCGCTCGGTGCACTCGACCTCAAATTGCGCAAAGAAATGCAGATAGAGCTCAAACGATTGCAGCAAGAGGTCGGGATTACCTTCATCTATGTCACCCATGACCAAGAGGAAGCGCTGACCATGAGCGACCGCATCGCCGTGATGCACGCCGGCAAAATGCTCCAAATCGGCTCACCGACCGAGATCTACGAACGTCCCGCTACACGATATGTGGCCGATTTCATCGGCGAGGCCAACTTCCTCGATGGCCACGTCAGCGCGAACGACGGCATATACACGATCGTCACATTGGCCAGCGGCGTCACATTGTCAGGGATCGCCCAACACCCCATGCATGCAGGTGCGTCGGTTACCATTGCGATCCGCCCCGAAAAGCTGCGCCTCAGCGTGCAGCCGACGGATCAACTCCTCTGCTTGCCCGCGACGGTCGAACGCGTGCTCTATATAGGGAGCGACACGCGCTTGACCGTTTCGCTGGACAACGGTGCGCAT
>CAIPUQ010000192.1 GCA_903868295.1 uncultured Roseiflexaceae bacterium | reverse complement strand
GTCGGGGAGAAAGATTTTTCTCCCCGACGGGCTTTATTTACCGGGCCGGCGGGCGGCTGGACAGCCGCAGACGCACGGCGGCGGCGGTATTGGGGCCCCTGCCCCCCAACCGCCGCCGTCCTGGCGCAGATCCTGGTCCGCTCGCCGGATTTCTCAGACTGCAAGCGCATAATCGACGGGTGCGTGGTGCTGATCGTGTGGGTCAAGGGGTCGGCAGCCCGCACTGAGGAGCAGGTCGTAGGTTGCGTCGAGGAGCGGGATGGGTGGCACGTAGATAATCATGCCGTCGCGCCCCCGTGAGAGGAGGACGCGGTATGCGTTGATGCGGAGCCGGCGCGGATCACGGGCCTGCGAGCGGGCGGCGGACTTGGTCTGCCAGCTGCCCTGCGCGTACCAGACGTCGTCGCCCCAACAGACGATGGGCATGTCGAGCTCGAGGCCCTGGCATTGGAACTCGGTGGCCACGCTGGTCATTTGGCAACACGAGTGCAGGGCGCTGGGCTCGTCGTTGAACCAGGGGCCCTCGCGTAGGGTGCGGTTGACCTGGAACTCGTTGGGGACGCCGAATTGCATCAGACAGGTGGCTTTGGCAGAGGCAACCAGCCCGTAGCGCTTATCGGGGGCACCCTGGTAGCGCGTGGTGACGTAGGATTTGGCGACGGCCAAATCTCGCGTTATGTAGAGTGAATAGCCTTGCTCGGTCATCGCGTTCGCATAGGCATTGAGCTGAGGGAGGACCGGTGCGAGTGCAGCAGATTGGGCTGTAGCGACGGTTTTGGCGCTCGTCTGATTGAGCAGGGTCGCCACCCAGTTTTGGACGTCGGCGGCCACGTGCGCACGGAGCGACACGTCGAGGTCAAGAGTCGGCTGCTGGATTACACGCGCAGCACTGGTGAAGACATCTGCGAGGCGCGGCGGGGTGTGGACGATCCATTCGGAGTCGGCATGGCGTGCTGCGTAGGCGATGGCATCGTTCCATTGCTGGATACCGGCTTCTTCGCCGAGATGGATTTCTTGGCCTTGTCCTATCAAGGCGATCATCATCGACCAGTCAGCCTGTCGGCTACCGATCAATAGGAAGTCATCGGGCTCGGACAACGGTGTGCCGCGTTTGTCAGAAGAACGGGCTGCATCCCAGGCGCGCTGTGCTTCGTCGTAGATAATGATGTGTTCGCGTGGGAGGCGCGCACCAGTACGGGTATATTCTTTGAGAAATCCATGGACATCTTGGACAAAGACACGGTTTTGTAATGCGTGCTGGAGCACTTTGACCAGCGGTCCGTTCCCACTCAACATGACTGCGTCGTGGGTCGTGCGCTGCTGTGCCGCAATGTATTCGTAAACAAAACGGATGCCTACCAGCGTTTTGCCGGCACCAGGAACGCCGGTGATAAAGATGATATGACGTTCGCCACCCGATTGGGCTTGTTGGGCAACTTCCATCGCATATGCGAGTGCGTCGTTGATACCGCTGCTCGCAGCACGTTTGATTTGTGGGAACGCTTCGTGACGAAAAATCATGCGTGCCGCTGCTACGAGTGATGGCAGCGGTTGGTACTCGCCAGCGAGCCACTGCGCTGGGTCAGAGACGGCAGCGCTTCCACGCGCATAGAACGTGGCGAGAAGGTCCGCCAAAAAGTTACCGGAGACAATTTGAACCGTACCCTGTGCTAGTCGAACATTTGCCGCACGCGCGAGCACCAGGATTGGGACGACACTCGTTGTATAGGCCTCTGTGGTGCTATGGTATGCCACAAAGTCACGTACATATGCTTTGACCTGGTCGACGTGCCCCGTTTCGATATACGAATAGCCCTTGAATTCAAGCACAAACATCGCCCGATCGGTCAATATCACCACGTCAGGTCGGCGGCCGCGTTCGCGCGGTAAGTCGTACTCAAATACGATGAACCAATGACCCACACTTTGGATATGTGATTGGATGTCGCTGAGTGATTTGTGGAGGATCCGAATACTATCGATCCACGCTACTGCGTGTGATTGATTAGAGGCTTCGCCTGTACAGCGGAGATAGTGGTCGGCGAGTGCATCGACGAGGGCTTGTTGTGGGCTCTGCAAAAAATCTGTAACGCTGCCTGCCCATGCAAAATGTTGTCCGGACATTCGGTTCTTCTCTCGTGCTTACGTAATGTACAGCGCGATTATAGAAACAACCGTCCAAAAGATCAAATGATCAGCAATCAGGGATTGACGATATATAGTCGTTCAAACGTCGACAAACGGGGTGAATGGTTTTCACCCCGTCTGTCCATTAGTCCGTCACCAATCAATCATCAGTCCGCAAATGCGATGAACCACACCATGCCTTGGCCTTT
>CAIPUQ010000191.1 GCA_903868295.1 uncultured Roseiflexaceae bacterium | reverse complement strand
CGATGCGTTGCCAGTCATAACCGGGGACGATGCGCGCCGAATCGGGTATCCAGCGCGCCAATGGATTGGCTGATATGTTGTGTCCGATGGCCAAGATGACTTCGTCGGCGGCGATTGTTGTGCCGTCGGCCAGCATCAGCTGCGCACCGTGCGGACGGGGAACAATGTCGGTCACCAGTGTTGGCAGGTGCTGGTACTGACCAGCACTGGCGGCTATCGCCTGTGCCAACGTCTCGCGCAGGTAGACGGCGTACCAGCGACGCGGTACAAATGCATCTGCGTCGTTGCCTGGGTGTGCCTGGTCCAGCCATGCGACGAAGTGACCCGGCTGATCTGCATAGGCGCTCATGTTGTACGCCCGGACATTCAGCAACAGCCGCTCGTTTGTGGTGGCGTATGCGATCCCTGTGCCTACTGCAGTTGGTTCGATATGGGTAATCTGGTCGGCCGCAGTCGCGTCGCGGAGCAACGCCACTGCCGCCAGTACCCCGCTCGCCCCACCGCCGATGATTGCAATCTGCATCGCACCCCCCTGTTCTTTGCTTACTGGCACTATAGCACAAAAGTATACTAAGTCTATAGATGTTTCGCAGTTTGTTTCAATGTTCAGCAATCATTCAGGTGCGGGTGCGTCACAGAGAGCTAATACTCGGTAGGCAGATTGGCATTGCGCCAGGCGCCGATGCCGCCGATGACATTGGAGACGTCGGTAAAGCCGTTCTGGAGCAGGAGGTCCTGCGCGACCTTGCTGCGGTTGCCGGAGCGGCAAAAGGCAGCAATGGGGCGATCCTTGGGGATCTCGGCGAGGCGGGTAGCCAGCTCGGGCAATGGGATGAGGGTCGAGCCCTTGACGTGACCGTCTTGGGTGTACTCTTCGGGGGTGCGGACGTCGAGAACAAAGATGTCGGTCTTGGCATTGATGCGGTCGTTGAGTTCGGTGACGCTCATGTTCATGGGGAGTGCTCCTTCAAAAGATTGTGTGGTTGGGGCGGACGCTGCACCACAGGCGCTGAGTGCGAGTGCGGCGACGGGTAGAGTCAAAAACAAGCGACGGGTGCGGTTCATGGGAGCTCCTTGGGTATTATGGCTGCATCGAATGGTCGGTATGGTGTGTGGACATTTGGTCAGCCCACGTCTTGAGCAACGCGACCGTGGCGCTGTCTTGGCTCCGGAACTGAATGGTACTCGTCGCACCGGCTGCAACGACCTTCACGGTGATGTCGGCTTGGTGGTCACGCAGGGCTGCGATCAGGTCTTGACTACTCATGGCCATATCGTCTGCGTAGTCACCGTTGCGAAAGCGCGTTGCCTCTTCTTGCATGTGCGCCTGGATAGCGGTGATCGTCTCGATATCGGCATCTGACTGGGCCGTCATCACCATGTCGACTCCATCGGGTAGTGCCACATACTGATGGCTACTTGCGCTGAGTGGCCCTGCCGCGGTGGCTCCGTGTTCTTGGTGACCACCCACAAGCCCGTAATAGGGGATGAGGGTTACCAGGGCAATACCCACGATGACAGAGCCGACGAGCATCACCCAGCTATTGTGATCGAGTCGTTGCATAGCCTACTTCCGTGTGACGGGCAAACCGGCCGATTGCCACGCCATCATGCCGCCACTGAGGTTCTTTGCGTTCTCATAGCCGGCTCGTAGGAGCTGGCCATGGGCTGCACCGCTGCGCGCGCCGGAACGGCAGACGGTGACGATCAGACGATCGGTGGGGAGTTTTTTGAGGTTTGTGGCCAACTCACCGAGCGGGATGAGGGTCGCGCCGGCGATGTGTCCATCGCCGCGGAACTCCTGGGGCGAGCGGACATCCACGATGAACACCTTTTCTTTGGCTGCCATGAGCGTCGAGAGCTCTTGGGCACTCAGTCGATGTTCGCCACCCGACGCGGCGTTCAGCCAATTACGCACTCGTTGCAAGAGACTCATGCTGCACCACTTCTGCTAATACCTGCATTGCTTCGACAACCTGGGCCCGTTTGTCGGGCGCGATATGATCGAGTAACCCGCCGAGTCGTTCGTTGCGCGCGGCCACAATCGCCTGACTCTTGGACGCGCCTTCTGCCGTACGCCGCAACATCGTGATGCGTGCATCCGTTGAAGCTTTGTCGCGCTGAATCCAGCCGCGCCCCTCCAAATCGGCTACCAAACGACTGACGGTGCTTTTGTCGAGATTGAGCAACTGTGCCAGTTCGCGTTGCGGCATCGGCTCGGATCGTTGCAATGCGACCATTGCACAGGCCTCGGCCAACGACACCGGGAATCCGCACGGCGTTGCATCAGGACGGTGTAACCCCAATCCGCGAACAACACTCATCAACGCTTCTTGGAACATTTCTCGTTCCGCTTTGACCATAGTAGTTGCCTCACACAACGAATAACAGTTGTATTGTACAACTAATTAATATATTGTCAAGCGCACGCGTGGGGATAATCCATATAAATCACCATCAACTGCGAATATTCACTAAAATACTTTATTATTGTGTTTTTTTGCGCTAGAATACATGTATCCACGTACTTAGAAAAGTGAGCACATGACGAACAAGCAGCCGCCATCGGTACTCATAATTGATGATGATGAGCAATACTGCCAAATGTTGGCAGATTTTCTTGTGGCAGAGGGCTATAGCGTCCATACAGCACACGATGGTGCGTACGCACAGGAGCTGTGTGTGCGGCAGACGTTTTCCTGTATTTTATTAGACATCAATATGCCGACGGTCAACGGTGCGACGTTTTTGCAGTTACTGCGGGCGTTTTCGTTCACGCCGGTGATTATGTGTTCGGCGACGTCTGGTGAAAGCGACATGGTGCGCTTTTTTGCATTAGGTGCCGACGATTACGTGACCAAACCAATCCGCATCCACGAGCTCGAGGCACGAATCAAGGCCCAGATACGGCGCGCACCGACCGAAGTGACATCGCAACACGATGACGACACGTTGTATGTCGACCCGCGGACACGCACGGTCGTGATAAATGGACGCAGCGTGAAGTTGACCCCGTCGGAATTTCACATTTTGACGGTGCTGATGACCCGACCGACGCAGTTGGTGAGCCGGCGCGAGTTGGTCGAGAGCTTGTACCCAAATGTCGAGTATACGGGCGGTTTCCGCGTGCTTGATGTGCATATTTCCAACATTCGGAGCAAACTGACATCAGCGGCCAATCCTGCCGCAGACATCATCACATCGGTATATGGCGTGGGGTATGTCTACAACGGAGTGAAACCACGGGTTTGAAGCAACTGCGTTTTCGATCAATTGTCATTGCGTGCATGATTTCGCTGGGGAGCATCCTGGCGACAACACTGGGATTTGTGTATTCCACCGAGGAGTTGGCACACGGCTTGTTTCGTCCCCTGCAGGTCGCACATTATACGGTGCTCCTGCAGAACTACTACCGTGATGGTGGCACCGACAGTCAACTCGAGTCAGTGTTTGGGGCGTACGTCATCCCGCCTGCGGTTGTCAACAAGGCCTTGGTTATCACCGATGACAACGGCTTGGTGTTGTTTGGCACACGGAGCGAAGGCGATCGCATCGATGTGCGTGCCTACGCAGAGAAGTACGCGGTGGTGCTGTCACTCAAAAAGCAATTGTGGATTGTCTATCCGCACTCGGCAATGCATCAATTTGGGCAGTTGTTGCTCGAGGGCAGATATACTTGGATCCTCGTGTTGATTCTGATTGTCTTGCTGATTTCGGCATATTTCGGGATCCGGGTGGCGTTCCAATTCGAATCACTGATGCGCCGAGCCCGCGATCGGGGTGATCGCATCGACGGAGGTCGCGACGACAACTTCTCGCGGGAAGTGATCGCCTATATCAGTTCGATCCGACAAGAGCCGTTGACCACCACAGAGCATATCGAAAAACTCAAACAGTTCAATGCAACCATCGCACACGAGTTGCGCAACCAACTCAACACTATTTCGGTCGCCGTAGAACTCTTGCAATATAGTCGTGAAGGCGCGTCGGACAAAACAATTGCGATTTTGATGAACGAAATCAAGCACATCAATCGTCTGGTCAACGACCTGCACCTGCTGTCGTTGGTCGAAGTCCAGAAGCTCGCGATTACACCCCACCCCATGCAGATGCACGCGGTCATGGAGGATATTGTCGACGCGGCCCGGGCGCGTTCAGTGCCGACGGTACTGCACTACGACTGCGCCGATGATGCCAGGTCGCTGTCGGCATACATCGACGAAGAGCGCTTCAGGCAGGCGGTCGATAACCTCATCGACAATGCCGTACGTCACAGCAATACCGACGATGTGGTGTTTGTGACAGTCGGGCGCAGTGCCGATGAGTGTGTCATAACCGTGCAGGATCACGGCTCGGGCATCCCTGCCGGCGAAATTGACTACTTGTTCCACCGCTTCTATCGCGCCAGCAACGCCCGTGGCAAAGGGTCCGGGCTCGGCTTGGCAATTGCCCAAGAAATCGTCCAAGGGCACTGTGGGTCGATTCGCATACGCAGCACGCTCGATGTCGGAACGGCAATCGAAATCCGACTTCCATTGTCACCAACTCCCACGTAGCGCATCAGTCGAACGCCACATACAGGTAGCCCCCCACATGCAGACTGCGTGTGGGGGTTGTACGTGTGCACTGCGTGATGCGATTGGGCTACAATTGGGGAAACAATTGCTGACGGAGAAGACAATGAGCCAGCTCGATGCCATGTATGCGCATATTGCCGCGCACGAACAATCTTTCATCACACGCCTGATGGACTATGTGCGCAACCCGAGTATTAGTGCACACGGTGTGGGTATTGGCGAAACAGCCGAGTGGTTGACGGCCTATCTGACATCGCTGGGGTTCGATACGGCTGCATACCCCACCGCCGGCTGGCCCATGATTGTTGGTCGCCACCACCACAAACCGGGCAAGCCGACGGTGTTGTTTTATGGACATTATGATGTGCAACCACCCGATCCGCTCGAAGCCTGGGTGTCGCCGCCGTTCGAACCGACGATACGCGATGGGCGCATCTACGGGCGTGGTGCCGGTGACAACAAGGGCCAACACTTTGCCCAACTGTTGGCCCTCGAAACGTGGCTCGCGGTTGCTGGCGAACTCCCCTGTAATGTGACCTTCTTGCTCGAAGGCGAAGAAGAAGTGGGCAGTCCCAACCTGGCAGCATTCGTCACCCAGCACAAAGCGCTCCTCAAGGCAGATCTGGTCATCACTGCCGACGGACCCATCCACGAAGACGGGACACCCCAGATCGAATACGGGGTGCGCGGCGTGTTGTCGTTCGAATTACATGCCCGCGGTGCCAACACGGACCTGCACTCGGGCAATTGGGGCGGGGTCGCGCCGCAACCGCTGTGGAAGTTGGTGCATCTGTTGGCGACCATGAAGAACGCCCGCGGCGATATCACTATCCCCGGGATCATGGAGCAGGTCGCCCCCATCACTGCCCGAGAACGAGCGGCGTTGGACGCGTTGCCCCTCGATTTGCCGCGGCTGATGGCAGGCGTGGGGATGAGCGAGCTCGATGGACCGCCCGACGTACCGTTCTACGACCGGATTTCGTGCCGTCCTACCCTGACCATCAATGGCATCCATGGCGGGTACGGCGGACCCGGATCCAAAACGGTGCTGCCCCACGAAGGATTCGTCAAATGCGACATGCGGCTGGTAGGCGGGATGTCGGTTGCAGCCTGCCAAGCAGCCATCGCAGCCCATGTGAACGCCATCGACCCGTCCGTCGAAGCAATTTTCGAAGCAGGAATGGAACCGTCGCGGACGTCGCTCGAATCGCCGTTTGCGGCACCCATCCACCGTGCGATTGTGCATGCCCAAGGCGTCGAACCGTACCATATCCCATCGCTGGGTGGCAGTCTGCCCGATTATGTCTATACCCAAATTCTGGGCATCCCGGCCTTTGTTGTGCCCTATGCCAATGCCGATGAACGCAATCATGCCCCCAACGAAAACATCATCATCGACTGCTTCATCAAGGGGATTCGCACTGGTGCGGCGTTGGTGAAAGAGATTGGGGAATTATGAATTATGAATTATGAATTATGAATTCGTAGATTGTCATACCAAGTGCGACATGACTGGAAAGAAATAAACACTCCACCGAAGCCTCTGTACAATGAGATTACGACAAAACACAGTACAGGAGAACCGCAGTGGAGTACCAACATTTTACCATGGGTGAACGTGAGCAACTTGCTGGGTTTTTGGGGATGAATATGCGCATTCGCGCCATTGCTACTGCCATGAAACGGCACCCATCGACGATCGCGCGAGAACGTTCCAGAGGGACCATTGACGGTGTGTACAGCGCGACCGGTGCTGCGACGGCCGCCAAGACGCGCAGAAAAAACTCTGGCTCCAAAGGCCGGTACTCATTCTCCATGGCGATGAACATCAGCGGGCTGCTTCGTTGTACGTGGTCGCCAGAACAAATCGACGGGTACTGCTGGCTCCACGGCATCCCAATGGCATCGTTTAAGACCATCTATCGCTGGCTGTATGCAGGCAAGCTTTTCCATTACCAGGCTGGGCAAAAAAACGTGCTCAACACGCGTGTCCTACGTCAGAAAGGGATGCGTAGCGGTTCGAGTATGCGTGAGGTCATTGCAGCGACCGGCGATTCGATTCACAATCGTCCGCCGGAAGTCGAGAATCGCAGCGAGTTTGGCCATTGGGAAGCCGATACGGTCGTCTCGCCTCGCGGGGTACGTGGGGCATGTGTGGCGACGTTCCTGGAACGCCAGACGAGGCAATTCTACGCTATTCATATGCCAAACCGGACCGCAGCAGCGATGAATATTGCGATACAGACTTTCGTAGACTCGTTGCCTGCTGGAGCAGTTCGTTCGCTCAGCGTCGATCGTGGCAAGGAATTTGCGACGTATACCTCAGTCACCAAAGCCCTGCAGATCAAGCTATACTTTGCAGACCCCTATTCGTCCTGGCAACGTGGCAGCATCGAAAATCACAATGGGCTGTTGCGCGAGTTTTACCCAAAGGAAACGGATTTTACCACCGTCTCCAATGAGCAGCTATCATCAGCTGTTGCGATGATTAATTGCCGTCCTCGGAAATGTCATCAGTGGCGATCGACGAGTCAGTTATTTCTTACAGCGTTGTCGCAGTTGAAGTGACAATCTGCCAATTATGAATTATGAATTATGAATTGGAATAGTTCCCGGTGGTTGTGCCGCAACGCACCGGCGGTACGCACCTGCCTTGAGATGCGATTATCGCAAGAGTCCCTGACCCGGGTGGGCAGACAGTATTGCGGAACAACGGGATGCATAAAGCAACATGTCTTTGTACCGCGAAAGAACGATTTGGTTTTCTCAGCATACTGAATCGTTCTTCGTTGAATGAGAAACGTGCAACGTCATGACGAAATCCGAACCGAAGCCAACTCAATCCGCTGCTGCCAAGGACCGCGTAGAAGTCTTTTTCTCTTTCGGCAGGAACTCCGTGGTTGGCTCAGCGAACATGTCAATCAAGCCAATGGCATCTGGGCGATCTTTTACAAGAAGTCAACGGGAGGATCAGACCTGAGTTGGGAGGCGATAGTCGAAGAGTGTCTCTGCTTCGGGTGGATAGACAGTTTGCCGGGGAACGTCGATGCAACAAAGACGAAAATATACTTCTCCACTCGTAAAAAATCTGGTTGGTCTCAGCGCAACAAGACGCTCCTCGTTGCATGAGAACAGCGCGGCCTCAAGACGGAATCTCGCAGGAAGGCCGTTGCAGATGCAATAGCCAATAGTTCATGGACACGCTTTGACACGGCGGAACAGCGTGTGCTCTCAGAAGAGCGCAACGATCTATTGACCGCACACAGCACGTTTGCTACGAACTGGAACAGGCTCACCGACGCACGAAGCGGCAATATCTGCAGCAGATATACGACGCCTAAAAAGAGCTCACCCGCCGTGCACGCATCGATAAGATACCGAATACCATCCATGGCTCGTTCTGCCTTCTGATAACTGATAACTGATAACTGATAACTGAACCGCGCGGTACGTGGCTGATGCTGCATCGCATTTTCTGAGAATGGACGATACATCTGTGGAATACAAACCACCAATACACGGTGTCTGAGCATAGAATGGTGCGCCCAATACTGAAGACGTCATACGTAGACACTCTGTAATTCTTACCTTTTTTTCTGTTATTATAGCGTTAACGATTTGTGAAATTGCAAAGGACATGAACCAATGCTTAAGCATGCATTTGTCTGGTGGTGCCTGACCCAACAAGGTCTGAGTGATACAGCGATTCTCGATGCAGGCCAGCAGGCAGGCTTCGAGGGTGTTGAAATGGCACCTGAACACTTGTGGCGCGAAATCCAAACACGCGGCTTGACGATGGTATCTACCCAAGCACACGGATCTATCGAATCAGGGATGAACGACCCAAAGCAGCACAACCGCATCATCAGCGAGACGTGTGCCATGCTCGAAAAAGCCGTCAAGTGGAACATCCCGACGCTCATCTGCTTTAGTGGGAATCGTGGCCAAACCAGCGACCGCGAAGCAATCAAGCACATCAACGAGGTGTTGTTCAAAGTCGCATCATTGGCCGAACAAGCCAAAGTGACCATCGTGCTCGAGTTGCTCAACAGCCGTGTCGACCACCCCGATTATCACTGCGACCGTACCGAGTTCGGTATTGCCTGTGTCGAGCCGATTCGTTCTGAGCGCATCAAATTGCTCTACGACGCCTATCACATGCAGATTATGGAAGGTGATTTGATCCGCACCATCCGTACCCATCACAAGTACTTCGGGCACTACCATATCGCCGGTAACCCCGGGCGCAATGACCCCGACGGTACCCAAGAGATTCACCATCCGGCCGTAATGCAGGCAATTGCCGATACCGGCTTTACGGGGTTTGTCGGCCACGAGTACATCCCTTCTGGCCCAATCCCGGCAGCCCTGAAGGCATCTCGCATACTCCTCAATGTGGTCCCGAGCGTCAAAGCAACTATCGAACGGTCGATTCGACCAGGTGCCCTCGACCCCTTGCCTGCAACGGCCGCAGCCAGCACCGACCCCGTGGTCGTCGCACCGGTCGACAGCGAGCCCGATGCAGCAGCAGCACCGAGCGATGCTGGGGACTCGGGTTCG
>CAIPUQ010000190.1 GCA_903868295.1 uncultured Roseiflexaceae bacterium | reverse complement strand
TTGTTTGCCAGTAGCATGGCCATGTTCTATCTGTTCTCGGTGCTCTTTGGGTTGGGCATCGCCGTGATGTTGGGTGCAGCGTTGCGCTACATGATGCTGGGCGAAACAGCGGACAACGAACGCGCCCCGGCCCAAGCGTTGTTGACGATAACGATAAGCATCGGTCAGATGATTGGAGCTGCCCTGATGGGCGCAGTAGTGAGTAACGGTGGGACAGGGGTCGCCGGCTATGCACTGGCGATGCTCGTGACCGCTGTGGTCATGGCGGTGCTCTCTGTGGCAGGGTTGTTGCTCAAAAATGTCAAAGCGCCGACCAAGGGAACGGTACCTGCTGGGCATTAGGAGCGGACGTTTGGACCAGTGTCCCCGTGGGCACTGGTGGTGGTCCATGCTATAGTGCAGGCACCGAATGAATGTCCGTGTATGAGGAATGACCGTGGAACGACTGCGTACGGTAGCTGTGTTGCCCTGGGTTTGGCGCATAGGAATGATGGTGATGTTGCTCATTGTGGTCAATCCCACGGCGGGTGCGCATACCATTGTCAGCCCCACAGCGCCTGGATCGGGCACGCTCCCCGATTGGCTGACCCAGGGGCAGCTGAGTATCGTCGAAGACGTCGCGACGCGACCGTTCCGATGGTTGTTGGAAAACCCCAAAGATCCCATCGCGGTGCTCAATCGGAGCCTGGATGTGTCGCTCCTGCGTGCGCAGGCAACGTTGTTGCAGTGGTTGGGTTTCCCCGTTTGGCAACGCACCACGATTGTGCTCCAGCACGACGAACCGACCACGGTGCGCGTGCGCGGGGCAACGATGAGTTGGACGTTTGCTGTGGGTACACAGGTGCGTCGATATAGCACGGTGATGCCCTATGGGTTCCATCCCGCACAGGACCACATCGAACCGTTGACGACCGCACGCTACGACGATTTTGGCATCAGTGGAAGCACCGTGTTGACCAGTCCTGGTGACGACCGGCCACGGCTGGCACGCTGGTACGGCATGGAGACACAGGTGTTGCTCCAGCCGTGGATGCGGTGGTTAGCGGCAGGCTGGCTGTTGATCCCGCTTGCTATTGCCTGGTGGTGGTCACGCAGGCAGGCGTGGTGGGTCGAGCCCGCAGTAGGCGTTGTGTGGATTGCGCCATGGCTCTGGGGTGCGTTGAACGGTACTGTCGCAAACCTCGAACCCATCCTTGCGGTGGGCGTAACCGTGCTTGCGTGGACGGTCATCCGCCGCTTTGGTGATCAGCACGCTGCGCCGACACGTGTGGTCGTTGCCGCAGCCGCAGTGGGCCTGCAGGGGATGCATGCCTATGCAACAGCGTACTGGATGCAAGGCGTTGACTTGGCGGTAATCCCAGATATCCAGGCGTACCTTGTGTATCTCGGCCAGATGCGTATGGCGATGCCTATCCCGCTGTTGAGCATCGAGTATCTGCTGGTCCATAGTGGCATACCGGGGATCTATGCGATTGCCTATCTGACGATGTTGTGTCGGGCAGTGATGTTGATTGGCCTCGTGATGGCGTTGCGTGACTGGTGGAGCACGCCGCGCCAGGTGGCGGTCGGGGCAGTGTTGCTCGGATTGGCCGTCGTTGGTCTGACGTTCGTGTTTCGCTTTTATGACCGCAATGTGTGGATGGTCTACGATGCCTGGCTGGGCACGTCATTGGTCATCCTGGTGCGCGTGCTCGAGCGACAGCTGGTGACGCGTGCGGGTCTGCTGCTCGTGGGTGCATGTCTAGCCTGGCTCGATAGTCTGCGGCCGTTCATGATGCCGTTGGTGCCGCTGCTGGTGGTGTGGATTGTGGCGACGACCCGCCATCTGCCTGGGCGTGCAGCCTATGTCTGGTTGGCACTGCCGCTGGTCCCCAACCTGTTGTGGCATGCCTATCACATGACGGTGTTGGGGCAGTGGTCGTGGAGCAGTCATGCCGGCATGAATGTCGCACGCGCGTGGATCCCCGAACAGGCACTCGCGGCGATGCGGGCAGCGCCCGCCGACATGAACAGTGTCGGCTACCGCGACGTCAGCAATGCCTTGCTGGCGGAAACAAAGCGATGGATTGTCGCGTACCCCGGTGCGGCA
>CAIPUQ010000189.1 GCA_903868295.1 uncultured Roseiflexaceae bacterium | reverse complement strand
CGCCTCGACACCGATCGCGCGGATGCGATCCGCCGCTGCCTCGATGTCGCCCTCCGACAGGTCCTCGATCTCGTTTCCTTCCGCATCCAGCCTGCCGCCGATCTCGAACACACGCGACGCCGGCACGGGAGGACGCGGCTTCACATAGGCATAGATATTCTCGGCACGCGGCACGTCCTGCCGGCCGATTTCCACCACATGCTTGAAGCCGCGGTTAGTGAGCAGCGCCGATTTCGCGCCCGCGCTCTCGAGGATTGCGTTGGTGGCCACCGTCGTGCCGTGGAACACATGGCTCACCGCCGTTGGCGCAACGCCCGCCTTCGCGAGCACCTGCCGTATGCCTTCGATGAAGGCACGCGAGGGATCGCCCGGGGTGGAAAGTGTCTTCGCGGTCCAGAAGCGGCCGCTCGCGCGATCCACCAGCGCAACGTCGGTGCAGGTGCCGCCTGTGTCCACGCCGATGGAAAAATTCCCCGCGGTCGTAACGTCCGCAGCCACCGCCTTTTTTTCCGGTCAAAGCCGAGGCCACGGCAAGCGCCTCGGAGTTCTGCTCAAAGTCGGCGACCGCCTTGGAGAGCGCCACTTCCCGGCGGACTCCCTCGGCGCTTTCGATTTCCACGCGCACACGGCTGAGCTGAAAATTGCCGTTGCCCGCCCGGCCCGGCCCGGTCTGGGGCAGGGAAGGGTCGACCAACGCCTCCAGACGCAGCCCGGTAAGCGGCCGCTGTGGCGCCTCGGACATAAACTCAAATTGTTCTTGGTCGGGAACCGCCCCCTTCGCAGCCAGAAACGACCCGTCAGGCTGCGGCGCAAGCTTTGTACCGGCGCTGCCTTTGGCTTCCTTGGGAACCCACACGGTCCATGCAGAGGGCTCGGTCAGGCCCGGCAGATCCTGATCCAAAAACGCCTGAAACCGGGGCTGATTCGACTGCTCCCACTGGCGCTGCGCCGCGAGGATTTTGCACCGCAACAATACGGTGCGGATCCATAGTTGTCGGTGATTTGGCGCTGTCTTGAGTGCCAAATTGAGGATGAGCGTCTGCTCTTGATCAGACAACTGTGCGAGCAGTGTCTGCGCGTCTGCGGCAAACTCCGCTTCAGCGGTATACCCGCTGTCGACGAATCGTTCGACCTCTGTCCGTATGGCGTTCGTCAAGCCGACATGCTCGTCTTCGTGGAGCCAATCGGCAAAGTATTGCTCGGCGACCGAAAAATAGCCGCGATCACGAAACTCGTGGAATTCCGCGCTCACTTCGCTGACGATGGTCAACGGAGCAATACAGCGATTCACCAATGCTTCGGAGTAGGGGATCCCCTGCCCGGTTGCATAGGTGCGCACCACCGACCGCACGAACGTCGATCCGATGTGGCTAAAGCGCGCTAACAGCGCACGCACATCGCTCTCGAAAGCCTCAAATCGCTGCTTGATGCGGCGCTGACGGTTCGTCTCCCATGCAGTGACTTCCTGTTCACCGTGCGCGGACAACGCGCCGGTGACATCTGATTCCTGGAAGTTGGTCAGGCTTGAAAGGAGCTGTCCGATGTTTTCGAGGAGCGCCAAATAGTTGCCCATCGACTTCGCCAATATGAGTTCTTGCTGCATCGTGGTAAGGCCAGGTAAACGGCTGCGCACGAGTGCTGCCATGTCCGATTGCGCGGGTTCACCCAACGTCAGTCGATGGCCGCGACCGAGGAAGGTCGTTTTGCCGTATTCTTCCCATTCTTGAGGCCAATGGGTCGCCACAAAGAACAACGGCCACTTGCGCGCGACCGCTTGGGTGTACAGCTGGCGGAAGAACTCGCGACTGCCCGGATCCATCCATTGCGCGTCATCAAGCCACAGCACGATGGGGATGCGATTGGGTTTTGCATACATCGATGTGAATGTCTGCAACAACTGTGTGCGCAACTCTTCGTGCGCTGCATCTTCGTGCTCGTCGGCATAGACGATGTCGGCACCCGTCCACGGGTCAATCGCTGGGCGAATGATGTCGATGATGAGTCCGCTGAGCGGGATGTTGACCTGCAACAGCAACGTCAGTGTCTCGATGGCGATATCACGGCGGATGTCGTCTTCACGCATCGTCGCGACGATGTTTTCGAGGCTCTGCTGCCATTTCGTTGCAAACGATTTGGTAATCGCAGCGTGGAGTGTCAGTTGCTTCTGTAACTCTGGCAAGACCGAGCTCTGGAGGACGTTCCGCTCCTGCGGATTCGACCAGCGCACACCGAGCCACCAGAAGCGTGGTGGACCGGCGGGAGTATGCGTGTGCATGTCGGGCGTCACACGCAACTGCATGACGGGAGTCTGGAAGGCGTCGGGCCAGTAATTGCTGGCCCCTGGGTCGAACTGTTCGTCTTTGGTGATAGTGTTGTAGAGATGCTGCACGAGCCGACTTTTGCCCACACCCGTCTCGGCAACGACCGTCACCAGGCGTGGTGACCCACTCGTCACACACGAGCGGAACGAATCGAGCAGAAATGCGTGTTCTGCGTCACGACCATAGAAGTCCATATCGCCTCCTCGACAAAGCACCGTCAATCACGCCAACGCTGCTCAATGTTGCGAATCCCTGCAGCCGACAAATCATTCAAAAGCGACTGCCCCACAAAATACATTGGTTCGCTCCGAAGCAATGTGAGTCGTTCTTGTAGACGCAACACATTGCCATGGCATTTGGAGACGACTCGTTCGACATTTTCGGCAGACAACCCGGGGAAGTGTTCGGCCACCACCGGTGTAAAGACGTCCGCAGCAAACGGGTTGAGCTCGAGCACAGCACCTCGCCGGAACGCCGCATCTGCCGGTAGTGCAGCCCATTGTTCTGGCCAAAATGTACCTACTATTAAAATTGGCCAATGCGCTGCCGCTGCTAACGTCTGCAAATCGCGCACAAACAGTCGATCGCTGTTATCCATCCAGTGCGCGTCGTCGAGCCACAGAATGATAGGCACTTTGACCTTCTGGGCTTGAACACTGCGAAAAGCGTCCAAAAGTGCCACACGCAGATCAGCACTGATGCGGTGCTCTACCTCGCGTGGGCTGCCGGTCGGCTTATTGGTCCACGGATCGACGGCCGGTTTGAAGAACTCGAGCAGAATGCCACTGAACGGTATGACACCCTCGAACAAGTAGGTCGAGATGGCTTCGAACGTCAAATCCGAGGCAACCGATTTGGGTGCTATCTCATTCACAATATTGCGTAGTGATTTGGACCAGCGCGATTCAAAGTTTTTCCAAATGGCGGCGTGCATCACCAGCTGGTCGCGCAAGGGTACCAGCGCATCACGCTCGAGCTGATTGTGATGCGTGGGATTGTGCCAGCGCGTCGCCAGCCAGAGGAACCGCGCGGGGCCACGTGGCACGTGCCCGCGCATGTCGGGAGTGACGTGGAGTTGCTGCGCCGGTGTCTGGAAGGCATCGGGCCAATAGTTGAACGACGCAGGATCCCAATCCGAATCGACCGTCAGCCGATTGTAGAACTCCTGCATCAATCGGCTCTTGCCGATGCCCGAAGGCGCGATGATTGAGACGACCTGCGTACGCGGGGTTTCTGCCTGCGTCAGTCGTCCAAAGCACCCGATTAGTTCTTCGAGTGGCGCGTTGCGCCCGAGAAATGGCAAAATCATGCGTATAATTACGTAAATATGAGTGAGCGTATTGTATCATGGTCGTACCTATTGCGAAATACGCATCGCAAAACTATTTCAGGTGATTCTCGTACAATACCCACACTTCACCCTGCGATATCAATGCACAAGGAGCGAACGATGTCGAATCAGCAACCATCAGCATCACAATTAACCGAATTACTGAAGCAACTCGACGAATCGCTCAAAAACCATGTAGCGCAAACCGTCCAAGATCATCTGACGAACATCGAAACAGAATTCGATGCGCTGAAGCACGAAATAAGCAGACTCAATAGCGAACTCAAAAACCTCAAAGAATCTGCAATGAATTCTGCCCCGCGTGCCACGACCGTCGGCGCCACAGCGACGCGAACCGCTCAGGCAAATCATCCCAGCGGGCTCGTAGACAAGAAGCTGCAACTCATTTGGAGCATAGCAAACAACCCTGGCGGAATCACCGATCTGACGATTTCAAATGAGGGCAAAAAAAGAGAATTTGATCAATTCGTGGTTGCAATTGACCGATTTATCCTGGAACACACAGACAAAGCAAAGATCTGTTGCGGTAT
>CAIPUQ010000188.1 GCA_903868295.1 uncultured Roseiflexaceae bacterium | reverse complement strand
CCGCCAGCCGACAAGCGCAACGACAATGAGCTCATCCGCACGCTGCAATCGGCCATCCAGACGTCGTTGCGCAAGCTCTTCCACGAGGATGTTGGGTTCGATGTCTTGGCTCTCGAAGTACGTCGTGCATACAAGGCTCCAGAGGCACGGGAGTTACGTTGTCTCGAGATACACGCCCGCGGCAGTAGTGATATTTCTGACGTGCTGACGGGGCTCGGTCATGATCACATGCTTAGGGTGATCCAAGAAGAATATGCGATGGTCAATACGTTGTTGCAAACATTTGCAGATACGTTCAGCCCCGGTTCGGTGGGTGGATACCGTTCTGTCGAATCAGCCTAGGAGGCTTTATGTCGGACATCCGTCGTATATGGACCATCCCTGCAATCGTCATGTTCGTGCTGATCGTGCTTGATCGGGTGACCAAGGCATGGATTGATGCGAACCTGGGTCCCATCGAAGGAACGAGCATACCCGTCATCGAGCCGTGGTTGCGCCTCACGTATGTCAAAAACACTGGTGTGGCATTTGGGTTGTTTCAAGGTATCCCACACTTTTTTACCATTATGAATATCTGCATCAGTGGTGCTGCATTGTATATGTATCGCTTCCAAATGCAGCATACGCTGTTGACCAAGCTCGCCATAGGCGGGATTGTCGGTGGCGCAATCGGCAATATCATTGACCGACTGCGGCAGGGATTTGTGACGGATTTTGTGCATGTGACATGGTTCCCCGGGATTTTTAACGTCGCCGACAGTGCAATCACCGTGAGTGTGATTGCCCTTGCGATCGCGTCGTTACGTAATGAAGTCGAGTTGACCCGTGACCAATCCTGAGGACGACCAGATTCTATTGGTAGTTGATCGAGAATCCGTTGGTATCCGTCTCGATAAGTACATCGCTGCTTCTATTGACGATCTCACCCGGAGCACTGTTCAGCGACTCATCGAACAAGGTGCCATTACGCGCAATGAGAGTACGACCCGAGCAGCCGAGCCGCTCAAACTGGGTGATCGCATCAGTGTGCGGATCCCCGAGCCCGAAGATACGTCGCTCGTGCCCGAAAACATCCCCCTGACCATCGTCTATGCCGATGCAGACATTGTGGTCATCGACAAACCCGCGGGGATGGTGGTTCACCCGGCCCCAGGGCATGCGCGTGGGACATTGGTCAATGCGTTGCTGTATGTGTTCCCCGATATGGTGGTAGGCGGTGGGGTGCGCCCCGGGATTGTCCATCGCATTGACCGCGACACGAGTGGATTGCTTGTCGTTGCCCGCAACGATGCAGCGCTGCATGGGTTGCAAGAGCAGCAACAGGCTCATACGATGCACAAAGAGTACATTGCGTTGGTGTCGGGCGGGATGTCAGCAGTGAGTGGTACGATTGATGCGCCGATTGCACGGCATCCGCGAGATCGGTTGCGGATGGCAGTGATTGCAGGCGGGCGTTCGGCGATTACCCATTGGGAAGTCATCGAAAAGATCGGCCAACTCTCGTTACTCAAAGTGATGCTCGAAACCGGCCGGACGCATCAAATTCGGGTGCACTGCCAACACATCTATCATCCCATCATCGGTGATCAGATCTATGGCGCACAGATGAGCGGTATCAAGCTTGAGCGCCAGTTTTTGCATGCACACGCGCTTGGGTTCAATCATCCGCGCACCGGTGAACTGATGCGCTTCACGAGTCCGTTGCCAGCAGATTTGCAGCGGGTGCTCGATTACCACCATCGCATGCAGCGCTAGTGCGTCTGCAGACGGCAGAGGAGTCCATAATGAAGTTTGGATCACACGTTTCCACCTCTGGCGGGCTGTACAAGGCCTTTGCCAACGCTACAGCCGCTGGCTGCGACGCGATGCAGATTTTTTCTAAAAACCAGCAACAGTGGAAGTCGAAACCGCTGGGTGAAGACGAAATCAGCAAGTTTCGGGCTGCCCATGCAGCGAGCGGTATTAACCCACTCGTCGTCCACGATTCGTACCTCATCAATTTGGCATCGCCCGATGACGAACTGCAGGCCAAGTCGCGGGCAGCATTTGCTGACGAGATTCACCGGTGCGGCCAACTGGGGATCCCCTATTTGGTGACGCACCCTGGCGCACATGTGGGGTCGGGGGTAGAGGCAGGTTTGACGCGGGTGGCTGCAGCGCTCGATGCGATTCTTGCGGCTGATACGAACCCTGATGTGATGGTATTGCTCGAGACGACTGCCGGTCAGGGTACGGTGTTGGGCAGGACCTTCCAAGAGATTGCCCAGATTATTGCAGCCTGCAAATACCCAGAACGCATCGGCGTTTGTCTCGACACCTGCCATATTCTGGTGGCGGGGTATGAGTTCCGCACGCCTGAGGCGTGCATGGCAATGTTGGCTGATTTTGATGCGAGTATTGGCTTGCAACGCCTCAAAATTATCCATGCCAATGATGCCCAAAAGGATTTGGGGTCGAAGGCAGATCGGCATACCCACATCGGTGAGGGATTCGTCGGCAAAGACGGTTTTCGCAATCTGATGCGTCATGCATACATCCGCACGGTACCGTTCATCCTCGAGACCCCCAAAGATATTGATCCTGACGACGACATTCGCAATATTGCGGTGTTGCGGACCTTGGCAGAGGAGGCCCAGCATGCAGCGTGATCTCGATCGACTCATGAGCGAGCGCCAACTCGACGCGATTATTGTCGAGGGCCCAGACGGGCTCGGTGCTGCGAACCCTGCCTTCAACTATTTTGTGCGTGGGGCGCATTTGACCGGGATTGTCATCAAACTGCGAAATCAACCAGCGATGCTGGTACACAGTGATTGGGAAGTGTTGCAGGCTGCCGAGACAGGCCTTGTGTGTGTGTCGTCGAGCCGATGGAACATGCGTGACATCATGCAACGCATCCCCGACCGACTGGCTGCACGGGTCGAGTTGCGACGGCAGATGCTCACCGATTTGGGAGTAACCGGGCGCGTCGGTGTCTATGGGACCGTACAGGCAGGCCCGTTCCTCGCACTGCAACGCGGCATCGAAGCAGCAATGCCTGGGCTGACGTTTGTGGCCGAGTCCGACAAAGACCTCATCAGTGCGGCACGCTTGACCAAAGACGAGCACGAAATCGCAGTCATGCGCGCAGTCGGCCAAAAGACCTGCGCGGTAGTTCAGGCGGCTGTTGACTATATTTGTAGTGGTCGTGCCGATGGGACGTTTGTCGTCGACAGCCAAACTGGTGCGCGCATGACCATCGGCGATGTGCGTGCAGTCATCGACCGCGAGTTGGCGGCGCGGGGGATGGTCGGTGAGGGGACGATTTTTGCACAGGGAAGTGACGCAGGCCTGCCGCATGCACGTGGCCAAGACACCATGGAGCTCCAACGCGGCCAAGCAATTGTGTTCGACATTTTCCCCAAAGACGCATCGGGCTACTACCACGATATGACCCGTACATTTGCCATCGATTATGCCACCCCTGAGCTCCAGCAAGTGTACGACGATGTGATGGGCGCGTTCAACGAGGTCATCCAAGAATTCGAACTCGGCGCACCGACCAAACCCTACCAAACGATGGTCTGCGACTACTTCGAGGCGCGGGGTCACGCCACCATTGGCAAAACCTACCCCATCGAAGAAGGCTACATACACTCATTGGGGCACGGGCTGGGGCTCGAAGTGCACGAAGACTTTGGATTCCCTTCGCTTGCAGATCGCGGGGACGTGTTGGTGCCGGGGGCCGTATTCAGCGTTGAGCCTGGTCTGTATTACCCGAGCAAAGGGTATGGCGTACGCGTCGAAGACACGTATTGGTGTACGCCCGATGGCAGATTCGAGAGCTTGACTGATTTTCCGAAGGAACTCGTCATCCACCTCAAAGGCACTCGTCAGTAACACGCGTGCTATACTTTGGTGAATCTGAACGATGGGACACGAGAAATGCGTATCTATAAAGCAAAAGCACCGATGCGGATAGGGTTTTTTGGTGGCGGGACCGATGTCAGTCCATATGCCGAAGAACACGGTGGAAAAGTACTCAACTGCACCATTGACAAATACGTACGGTGCATGTTGCGCCCGAGCAATGATGGTGCACTGACGATTCGATCCCTCGATCTTGAGGAAGTGAGTCGCAACACTACCGGCCACTGGGATGGCACGCTGAGTTTGCCACAGGCTGTCCTCGATGCAGTCCCCGAGGCAAAAGGGGTCGAGGTGACGATGTTCTCGGACGTGCCGCCAGGCAGCGGCTTGGGTTCGTCGTCGGCACTGGTAGTGAGTATGCTCAAATTGATGGGTGAGGCATACAACTTCCGCATGACGCCGCATGAGCTGGCAGAAACAGCTTTTCGCATCGAACGCAAAGATTTGGGCATCCCCGGTGGCCGTCAAGATCAGTATGCGGCTGCATTTGGTGGTATGTCGGTCTATCACTTTTCGAAGAACGGCGTGATTGTCGAACCGGTGCTGAGCGACCCCGATGCGCTGCTCGAACTCGAAAGCTGCTTGCTCATCGGGTACATCGGCAGTCGCAAAATGTTGACGCATCAGTTGGTCAATGACCAGGTTGACCGCCTCAAGCATGGCAACACACTCCGTTATCACGACGAAACAAAAGCATTTGTCGAAGAGTCGGTCAAGTTGCTCCGCAACAAAAAAATCGCCGACTTTGGGCGCTTGCTCCATGATGCGTGGGAGGTCAAGAAAGCTTTTTCGCCGTTGATTGCCCCGCCCATTGTGGACGAGGTGTATGCCAAAGCACGCCGCAATGGCGCCTGGGGCGGCAAAATCACCGGCGCGGGTGGCGGTGGCTTCATGGTGATTGCATGCCCGTTCGAAAAGCGGCTCGAGATGGAGCGCGTGTTGACCGAGGCAGGCATGGCGGTACGCAATTTTTCGTTCACCACGCAGGGCGTCCACGCCTGGAGCTACGAGAGCGAAGACGAAATCTAGATGGCGAACAAACCCCCCCGAGTGGTCATCCACTCGGGGGGGGTTGTATTGGCGGAGATTATTTGGTTTTGTTGTAGGTGTTCATCGCAGCGGGTATGCCCTTGGTGATGATGGTGGTCAGGCAGTCGGCTGCCCGATTGAGCAGGTCCGGCAGTTCTTCGGCTTCTTCGTCTTCGAATTTGCCCAGCACATAGCCGAACGCCTCCCAGCCCGCGGGTACCTCGCCAATGCCGACACGGACACGTGGAAATTCCATTTGACCGAGCAATTGGACCACCGAGCGCATGCCGTTGTGTGTGCCTGCGCTACCACGCTCGCGGATGCGCAGTGCGCCAAACGGCAAATCGAGATCGTCATAGACGACGACAATGTTTGCAGGGGCGACTTTGTACCAGCTCGCCAGACCACTCGCAGAGATGCCGCTGCGGTTCATGTAGGTCTGCGGCCACGCGCATACAACCTTTGCGCCAGCAATGGTGCCGCTGGCGAGTTTGGCCTGGGCCCGAGTCCCATCAGCGCGGAGATTGTGCTTTTGGGCAAAGACGTCGAGTACCTCGAAGCCGACATTGTGGCGCGAACGCGCATACTGTGCGCCAGGGTTGCCGAGACCGATAATGAGCCACGTGTTCATAACACTCCGATTCTCTGCGATGAATGGGCCTCAGTGCCGTTGTGTGCTACTGGGCGTACGATCGGAGCCGATTACTTGGGTGATGTCTTTGACGCCATCGCGACGCATCAGTGCTGCTAACCCCCAGGTCAACTGAGCAACTACTGCGGGGCCGCTATAGACCATGGCGGTGTAGATCTGCACGGCACTCGCTCCTGCTTTGAGTCGTGCATAGACGTCTGCAGCGGTCGAAATGCCGCCTACCGAGATGATGGGTACTCGTCCTTCGGTAAGTGCGACGACGGTGCGCAGGGTGGCCATGCTGAGGGCATTCAGTGGCGCACCACTGAGGCCGCCGGCCTCGTTCGCGTGCGTGCTCTGTAGTCCAGGCCGTGTGATGGTCGTATTGGTCGCTATAATCCCGTTTATGCCGTAGTCGAGTGCGGTAGCGATGACTTGCTCGAGCTGTGCTGGGGTTTCATCGGGAGAAATCTTGAGGAAGATGGGTTTGTGCAGTGTCGCATTGGCATCTCGGATTGCACCAAGGAGTTCTTGGAGCGCAGATGTTTCGTGGAGTTGTCGCAACCCCGGGGTGTTTGGTGAAGAGATGTTGAGTGCCACGTAGTCGGCATGCGGTGCAAGGCGCATGTAGGCAGCGACATAGTCGGCAGTCGCGGCGTCGAGCGCCGTGTCGCGGTTTTTGCCGATGTTTATGCCGATAGGGAGCCCTGTAGGTCGATTGGCCAGGCGTTGTGCCACAACGTCCATGCCATCACTATTGAAGCCCATGCGGTTGATGAGCCCTTGTTCAGGTGCAAGCCGGAACATCCGGGGTTTGGGATTGCCTTCTTGTGGTCGTGGGGTGACGGTGCCGACCTCGATATGACTGAAACCGAGGCACGCCATGCCGTGTGTGACGTCTGCATGCTTGTCGAATCCTGCCGCCAATCCAACCGGATGGGCCATCGTCATCCCTGCAATCGTCGTCTGCATGCCACGTGTCGCGGGTCGGTACATG
>CAIPUQ010000187.1 GCA_903868295.1 uncultured Roseiflexaceae bacterium | reverse complement strand
TGTGTACGACGAGATCACCGTGGGCCCGGGCATCGGCGAGGGCAGTGGTCATCGTGGCCATGAAGGCGTCGGGCTGGGGGATGCCCCATTTGGGGTCGATTTGGTTTTGTTGGAGGTCGACGAAAAAAACTGCGTGTGTGGATGTCATATGTGCTCCGTGACTATGCTTCGGGTGGGAAGGTTGCCTGGGGGAGGGGTGTGCCGCATTCGAGCAGTGATTTGAGGCTGCTCAGGAGCATCGGCCAGCCAATACGGCAGGCGGGGAGGACCGCGCTGTCGGGCGCGAACTGGTCGTGGTGCAGGGTCAGCCGGGTGACGCCGTTGTCGTGGTCGAGCATGATGCTGACGCGCGATGGGGCTTCGCTGGCGAAGTCGCCAAACACGGGTTTGAACGTATAGCGGAGGCGATGGGGTCTGACGACTTCGAGGATAATGTTGCGGTCGGTGACGTCGCCGTTGCGCACAAAGAGGAGCGGGTCGCCGACCAGCCACGTCGATTCGAGCCGGGTGTTGTGCCAGTAGCGCATGGTGATGTCAGGGTCTGTCAGCGCATCCCAGACAACCTCGGCGGGGGCACCGATATACAGAACGACGGTGCATGAAGGTGCATCCACAGTATACTCAAATCTGCAAAAATCTACGAAATATCTGACAAAGCGCGGTCGAATGCTGCCGTCATGTAGCGCTCCCAGAGCAACACGCGCACCAACCAGACCAGTGGGCGCACGAGGACTGAACGGGGGGTATAGGCATAGGTCCAGGTGATCAGGGTACCGCCGCTGCTGGTGGGGCTACACGTGAATGTCGATTCGCCGCGGCTGACGAGCAGGCGCAGGACACTGGTGTAGGCGCTGACGGTATAGGTGAACGAGTCTGGGGCGGCGACGGCGGTCAGGGCTTCGCGGGCGGTACTCCCGTCGGTGAGGGTGATGGTGCGCGTGTCGCCCAGGTGGCCCCAGCGGTCGTTGTGGAGCTGGACCGCCGCGACGCCCGGGAGTGCGCCGACCGGGCGAAAGACACGCACCGCGTCGCAGTGGATGAGTGCAGGGTAGACGACATCGGGCGGGCGCTCCGATGTACGCGTCAAGGTGCTTGAGATGGTGTTCATGCATTGAATTATAAATTATAAATTAGGAATTAGGAATGAGGAGAGATCAGTGATCAGACGGGGTGTCCAAGGAACGGTCCCCAATGCGCACATGCATCCTCCTGGGGTGTGATGCGGTAGAATATGCGCCATAAACAGAGCAGGAGCAGGATATGACAGAGAAAGTCTATGGCCCGGCGTCGTACTTCCCATCGATCGAAAAGAAATACGGTCATCCGGTCGCCTATTGGTTCGAGATTGTCCGAGCGCTCGGCGACATCAAACACATGGAAAAAGTCAATCACCTCAAAGAGACCTACGCCATGGGCCATGGCCATGCAAACGCAATCGTCGGTTACCTCAAAGCCAAAGACGAAGCAGAATAACATGCAGGGAGGAGTCTGCTGAGAACGGTGGCTCCCTGGTCCTGCAGCAGTGCGCAACACGCATCTATCGCGACAGACTCCTCGTGTGCTAACTGATACCTGAAAACTGATAACTGACAACTGCTGCTGTTATACTAATGAGCACATCTCACAGACGGAGCGGTTGGATTGTATCTCAAGCGACTCGAAATACATGGTTTCAAGACATTTGCCTCGCGGACTGCCTTTGAGTTCCGACCGGGGGTATCTGCGATTGTCGGCCCAAACGGGAGCGGCAAGAGCAACGTCGTGGACGCCATCCGGTGGGTGTTGGGCGAACAGTCGCAGGCGATGTTGCGGAGCCGCAAAAGCGAAGATTTGATTTTTGGTGGTGGTGCCAAGCGGGCTGCGTCGGGCTTTGCCGAGGTTTCGCTCACCATCGACAACAGCGACCGCACCTTGCCCGTGGCCTTCGACACCGTGACGATTACGCGCCGGATTACCCGTTCGGGCGATCACGAGTACTTCATTAATCGCGCCAAGGTGCGTCTGCGTGACCTGCAAGAGGCGACTGCCAGCCTGGGTGGCTCGTATACCATCATCAATCAGGGGTTGGTCGACAATGTGCTCGACCTGCGCCCCGAAGAACGGCGCCGCCTGTTCGAAGACGCTGCCGACATATCGGTCCACGAACAACGCCGCAACGATGCCATGAAGCGCATGCGCGAGACCGACACCAATGTGCGGCGTTGCGAAGATGTCTTGGTCGAACTCGAGCCGCGGATCCGCAGCCTGAAGCGCCAAGCCAGCGCAGCCAAACAGTACCGCGACATCAAACACGAACTGGACAGCACCCAAATCAAGCTCCTGCGCCTCCAGGATGTCATCGCCAATACGTCGTTGGGGAGCGCCACCCAGGATGCAGCAATCGCCCAACAGACACTGGCTGATGTGCAGGCCCAACGCGATGCACTCAACGAGCGTATCGGCGCCGCCCGGCTGCAGATCCGCGAACTGCGCGAGCAGATGGGTGCGATCTATGGCGAAGGGAGTCGGCTGCATACCCGCGCCGAGGGGTTGCAACGCTCGATTGCGGTGGCCGCCGAGCGTGTCAAAGCGGTCCAGCAGCGGAGCGTCGAATACGCCCAGACGGTACGCGATGCCGAATCGCAGCAGGCCGCCGTCGAAGCCGAAGTCGCCGCCCTGCACATCGTCGTCGGCCAGCAGACCGATGCCCGGGCCGCGCATCAGACCACCATTGATGAGCTCGACCGGGGCCGCGTCAGCTACAACGAACGGCGCCGTGCACTGCGTACGACGGTCGATGCTGCCCAACGTGCCGAAGCTGCCACTGCCGGGGCCATCCGCGAGCGCCAACGCCAACTCGAGCGCCTGCAGGAGTTGCTGGCGCAGCTCGATTCGTCGCATCAAAACGAATCGGTGCTGGTCGACCAAGCCCAGCAAGCCCTGCGTGCCCAACAGGCGCAGGTCGAACAAACCACGTTGGCGTATACAACGGCGCAGACACGTGCCGCCGAACGCGAGCAGACCATCACGGCCTTGCGCACCGAAATCGACGCACAACGTGCCGAACGTGCCAATAGCGAAGAGGCGCTGACGGCTGCGCGACGCACCCATAACCAGGTCGACTCGCGCTATCAGGCACTGCTCCAGATTGTGCGCAGCCACGGCGGTGTGGCCCAGGGTGTCAAAGCCGCGATGGAATACGCCGAGCGGACGAATCGCGAATTCGCGCTGGTGTCATCGCTGATTACCGCGCCGCAACACCTCGAGCTGGCCATCGAGACGGCCCTGGGCGCGCGCCTGCAACACATCGTCACCGACCGCTGGGACGACGCCGAGGCGGCGATTGCGGCCCTCAAAAAGAACAATCAGGGGCGCGCCACGTTCCTCCCACTCGATACCATCCGCCAAGGCGGCGATACGCGCTCGCCCTCGAACGCCGCCGGTGTGCTGGGAGTCGCGGCGCAACTGGTCGATATCCCCCCCAAATACCGCATCATTTTGGACTATCTGTTGGGTCGGACACTCATCGTCGACAGTTTGGATGTGGCCCGCAGCGAAATCAAACGTATCAGCGGCGGCTGGCAGATTGTCACCACCGGCGGCGAGCAGGTCAGTAGCGGCGGCTCGTTGACCGGCGGCGCGCAGGTCCGTGACGGCGGCACCCTGCAGCGCGAACGCAATCTGCGTGAACTGCCCATCGAGGTCGACAAGGCCAAAGCCGAGGTCGACCGACTCACCGCGGTGGTCGGCCGCGCAGGCACGACCATTCAGCAGCTCGAACAACGCCTGCAGCAGCACGAGCTGGCCCGCCAGGACGACCAGACTGCAGTCCAGGATGCTGGCCAAGCCCGTGAATTGGCGTTGCGTGCCTACAACAAGGCCGAAGCCGACGTCGCCTTGGTGAGCCAGCAGGCGTCGCAGGCGGGCCAACGCCAGGCCGACTCGAGCGCCCAGATTGCGCAGCTCAGCCAAGAACTGCTCGATTTGTCGGCCCAGCAACAGGTCCAACGTACCGCGCTCGACGCAGCCTACCGCGACGAACAAGCCCTCATCGAACAGAGCTACGCAGAAGACGATCAGCGCGCCGCCGCCCAACAGCAGCTGACCGAAGCCGAAGGGCAGCTGCGGGCCACGATGGCGACCATCCAGGCCGCCGAACAACGGCGCGCGGCGCTTCTGCACACGATGAGTCAGCGGCAGGCACGTACCGATGAGTTGGCCAACGAAGCGACCAAAATCACGCGTGAGACCGAGGGCTACGAGCGCGAGCTGGTCGATGTGCAGGCCGAAATCACTGCCATCCAGACCCGTATCGCCCCGCTCGAGGTCCAACTCAAAGATGCCGAAGCCTTGTTGCCCGAGCAAGAAGCCGCTGAGCAGCAGCTGATGACGACGCTCCGGGCGGCCGAGGCCGACGCCAGTCGGTCGGCACTGACCCTCGAGCGCGCCAACGACCGTATTTCGGTACTGCACGACCGGGCGACGAGCGAGGGCTATGACCTCGGCGTGCTCAGTCATACTGCCGAACCCATCGAAGGCGACGAAACGACGCTTAATCAACAACTGACCACCTACCGCAACCAGCTACAGCGGCTCGGGCCGGTCAATCCGCTGGCCCTCGAAGAATACGACGAGGCCAACGAGCGGTATACCTTTATGAATACACAGGTCGCAGATTTGAAGGCTGCGGCGCAGAGCCTCGGCGAGCTCATCAAAGAGCTCGACGCAACGATGCGCGCCAACTTCGAGCAGACCTTCGGTGCCGTCGCCCGTGAGTTTGCGTTGACCTTTCAGATTATGTTTGGCGGCGGCAGTGCCAGCCTTGAGCTGACCAAAACAGGCGACGGCGGCGCACTCGACGACATCGGGATCGAGATCAACGCCCGTCCGCCGGGCAAACGGCAGCAGAATCTGTCGCTGTTGTCGGGCGGCGAACGCTCGTTGACGGCGGCGGCGCTGTTGTTTGCCATCCTCAAGGTCAAACCGACGCCGTTCTGTGTGCTCGACGAAGTCGACGCCGCTCTCGACGAGGCCAATGTGGCGCGCTTCAGGGCTGCGTTGGATGATCTGCGCTCGACCTCGCAGTTTGTGGTGGTGACGCACAATCGTGGCACCATCGAAATTGCTGATTCTATCTATGGTGTCTCGATGGGTGATGACAGCGCGTCACGCGTGTTGTCGTTGCGCCTCGACGAACTTATCGCTGTTGCCCCGCATCTGAAATGAGCGTACCCGCTCGTATAGGGAGATCCCGCATGCCACGACTCGCAGACTACAAAGCCGTTGTTTTTGACATGGACGGCACGTTGACGCCCAATATGCATTTGCACGAAGAAGCCTTTACGATTTTCCGTGACAAACACACCATTGCCACTCCCGACGAAGCGACCATCGCTAGTCTGTCGGGCAAACGCAACAGCGAAATTTTCCCTGTGCTGTTTGGCCGCCCACTCAGCGACGAAGAATTATTGGCCTATGCCGACGAAAAAGAGACACTTTACCGCACGCTGATGCACCACGTCCACCCCGTTAAAGGCTTGCATGCGTTCCTCAAGCATATGGATGCCCATGGGCTAGGGTCGGCCATCGCCACCTCGGCGCCGCATGGGAATGTGGGGCCGACGCTCGATCGCTTGCAGCTCCCCGCGTACTTCGGTGCAATCACGCTCGGCAGCGAGGTAAAGTATGGCAAACCAGCCCCTGACATCTTCATCGAGGCGGCCCGCCGATTGGGTCATGCACCGCAGCACTGTATCGGCATCGAAGACAGCTTTGCTGGTTTGCAGTCGGTCCGCGACTCGGGCATGTACACTGTCGCGATTGCGACGACGCACACCGCTGCCGAGCTGGCTGCTGCCAAGCCCGATGTGATTGTGCACGACTACGAGGAACTGATGCGCCACTTCGCGTTGTAAAAAAGCGCGGGCAGAGAAAGAACGAAGCATGCTCGCGGACCTGCAGATCCACTCCGACGCGCTCCCGCACCACTCGAGCTGGCGCCCGGGCACACTCATCCCCGCGCTCAAAATCTCTGGAGTCGCGGTATTTGCCATCACCGATCACAACACCACCGCTGGTGTTGTGGCGATGCGGGCGGCTGCCGACCAGGCGGGATTGGGCTTTGTGTCAGGCTGCGAAGTCGACAGCGCGCACAACGGCAAGCTCTGGCACACCCTGATGTACGGGATCGACCCAATGCACCCCGCAGTGTTGGCGTTGTGCGCCTCGGTCGATGCCCGTAACGCTGCCGACGCGCAGCGACTCATCGCTACCCTGCCCGCCGAGGGCTGGCGCTTGCCGGCATTCACGCAGGATACGACACGCCATACCAATGTCGCCGAAGTGGCGACTGCCCTGGCAGTGCACAACAATCTGCCCGGTCGTGTCGATGGCGACGACGAGGCAGCCGGGATGCGCTTTTTGCTGGCACGGCAGGGTTCGTATAATCCACCCACGGTCCCCGAAGTCATTGCCGCTGCCCACACCGCCGGCGGCGTGGCATTGATTGCCCATCCCGGCAGATCCAAAGGGGTCTATGCCATCCCGGCGGATGCTGCAGATATCGCGGCATTTGTGGCGGCGGGTATCGACGGTATCGAAGTCTTTTATCCGGCGCATACCGCTTCCCAAATTGATTTCTACCTCAGCCAGGCACAGCAACACGAGTTGCTCATCAGCGGCGGTTCTGACTCGCACCACCCCGATCAGCCGCTGGCCCGTTGGGATGCCCTGCACATGTTGCCGCTGCTACGCCGCGTGGGATTGCCGGTGTGATTTTTGCCCATTCGAGACGATGCCTATACATTCACCCGCGATGAGCGTGGGCGAAATAATCAAGAGAAACGAGCAATCCCATGGAACACGCCCCCATCAAAGCACTCACCACCTTCGACGTCATCGACCAGATCGACATCCGCGTCGGCACCATCGAGCAGGTCCACGAGGTCGCCAAATCCGACAAGTTACTCAAGCTGATTGTCAACTTCGGCGCGATGACCCGTACCATCCTGGCTGGCATCAAGCAAGAACGGAGCAATCCACAGGAGCTGGTGGGCAAACAGGCGTTGTTCATCGTCAATCTGGCCCCCAAAAAGATGGCCGGCGAGGTGTCGGAGGGGATGTTGTTCGACATCGGCTTTTCGGACGGTATTACGCCTGCGCTGGCTGTGCCTGAGGTGGCGGTGCCGAATGGAGCACGTGCAGGGTAGCGGAAAATTACTAATTACTAATTACTAATTAGTAATTGGTATATTTGCATTTGCAGTTCAATCTTCGTATACTGAAAAGAATTCTTCTAGTTTTCGGGAGGG
>CAIPUQ010000186.1 GCA_903868295.1 uncultured Roseiflexaceae bacterium | reverse complement strand
TGTTCAGCGGCGTCGTGCGCTTCGACTACAACGGCGGCTTTGCCACGGTCCAAACCGACCTGCCCAGCGCCCGTAATCTCGACGGCTACGACGGCCTCACCCTGCGTGTCCGTGGCGACGGCAAAACATACGGCATCTCGGTGCGCAATACCAACCGCGCAATCGGCTACGAAGCCACGTTCGCGACACAGCCAAACACCTGGCAAGACATCCGGCTGCCGTGGCGGCTGTTCGTGCCCAAGCGCTCCGGCGATGTCCTGCAAGGATACGTCCTCGACCCCAGCAACATCCGCTCCATGCGACTCATCATCAGCGGCCAAGCAGGGCCGTATGCGCTCGAGGTGGCGAAGATAGGCGCTTACGAGAATTAGGAATTAGGAATTAGGAATTATGGATTAGGAATTAGGAATGAGTCGGATGGGACGGTATATGAGCACGGATTCGTTTTCTGGAATTCAAGGATTTTCTCACGGAACGAGTGCGAATATACGCAGAATTTCACACGCTGATCTGCTCCGAGGTGTATACTATTTTTAAAATCGGAGGGTCAAATGACAACAATTGAACAACGCATAGTCGATCAATTCAAAAAACTCGACGCGTCTGCGCAGCAACGCGTCATGCAATCGTTACAGGATACGAATGAGGTACAGCATCCATTCGATTTCCTTTCGTGGCAGAAAAAAATCCAAACAATAGCTATTCACATCACGCCTGGTCCATCGCTCGACGAAATGCTCGAAGGCGTACGTGCTGGTAAAGAATGATGTATTGAGCGGGATTGAAAATTCTGGCACTTAATTCTATTGAGCGGGGTTTATTGCAATAAACCCCGCTCAAAAAAACCCCACCCAATAAATACCCGCTCAATTAAATCCCCGCCCAATAGTATTTATCGCAGAAAAACCCCGCCCAATTGAAAAACCCGCTCAATCAGAACCCCGTACGACGTCATCATTTGCCCAAAAACCAATCCTCGGCTATAATCGCGGGCGCAAGCAGACAGTGGCGTCCGTGCCAGGTGCATGCTTTTTTTGTGCGGTAGTCTGCATCCCCACGCAGTCATTGGTATATGAGGAGAACGACCTTGTCGACGATTATCAAATCCATTGTCGCCCGTGAAATCTTGGACTCACGCGGTAACCCGACCCTCGAAGCCGACGTCCGCCTCGAAGGCGGCGCACTGGGCCGTGCCATCGTCCCATCCGGCGCATCGACCGGCGCCCACGAGGCCCTCGAATTGCGCGACGGCGACAAAAAGCGCTACCTGGGCAAGGGCACGCTGACCGCAGTCCAGAACGTCAACACCAAAATCGCCAAGGCCCTCATCGGCTTCGACGCAGCCGATCAGGTCGCCATCGACAGCGCCATGATTGCGCTCGACGGCAGCGAATCGAAGAAAAATCTGGGCGCCAATGCCATCCTCGGTGTCTCGTTGGCCGTCGCCAAGGCAGCAGCCGCTGCCTATGGCCAGCCGTTGTACCGCTACATCGGCGGCACGCATGCGCACGTCTTGCCCGTCCCCATGATGAACATCATGAACGGCGGCAAGCACGCCATCAACAGCACCGACTTCCAAGAGTTCATGATTATGCCCGTCGGCGCCAGCAGCTTCCGCGAAGGTCTGCGCTGGGGTGCCGAAATCTATCACAACCTGAGCAAAGTGCTCCACGACCGTCATTTGTCGACCACCGTCGGCGACGAAGGTGGCTTTGCACCGAGCCTGCCCAACAACGAAGCCGCCTTGCAGGTCATCATGGAGGCCATCGAGCGCGCAGGCTACAAAGCCGGCAGCGACATCATGATCGCCATGGACCCCGCCTGCACCGAGCTCTATCACGACGGCAAGTACGTGCTCGAGCGTGAAGGCCGCACCCTGACCAGCGCAGAAATGGTCGACTACTGGGCCAACATCGCCGACAAGTACCCGCTCATCTCGCTCGAAGACGGCCTGCACGAAGACGACTGGGCCGGTTGGTCGTTGCTCCACAAGCGCATCGGCGACCGCGTGCAGTTGGTCGGTGACGACTTGTTGGTCACCAACGTCAAGCGCCTCGATCGCGCCATCAACGAGCAAGCCGCCAACTCGATCCTGGTCAAGCTGAACCAAATCGGCTCACTCAGCGAGTCTTTGGCAGCAGTCCAAAAGGCACAGCGGGCCGGCTGGACGGCGGTCATCTCGCACCGCTCGGGCGAATCCGAAGACACCACCATCGCCGACCTGGCAGTGGCCACCAACGCCGGCCAGATCAAAACCGGCGCGCCGGCCCGGACCGACCGCATCGCCAAATACAACCAGCTCTTGCGCATCGAAGAAGAACTGGGTAGCGCAGCAGTCTACCCAGGCCTCAAGGCATTCAACGTCAAACGATAAAACGTTCAGGACCGTCACACAGCTGTGTGACGGTCCTGAACGTTTTATCGTTTGACGTTGAATGCCTTGAGGCCTGGGTAGACTGCTGCGCTA
>CAIPUQ010000185.1 GCA_903868295.1 uncultured Roseiflexaceae bacterium | reverse complement strand
TTCCGCTATTGTCATCTGACACACGCGAATATCCGCACCATCGTCACGCAACATCTGGTGCACCGCCAGCTCGCCAGCGAGCACCTCCACCCCTCATCACTGCAGGCCTTCCCCGATAGCGAATAGTCCGGTGTGGTACAATGCAGCATATTCATTGAATAAGCATGCGAGCACACATGGCACTCTTTTCGCGCAATGCATTGACCGAGTCGAGCATCCTCGACGCCCTTCGTACCGTCCAAGAGCCCGAACTCGGCGGCGATCTCGTATCGCGCAAAATGATCAAAAACATCGTCATCACCGGCGACAAAGTCAGTTTTGCGGTCGAGCTCACCACCCCTGCCTGCCCGCTCAAACACGAAATCCGCACGTCCTGCGAAGACGCAGTCCACACCCTCGCCGGCGTTGCCCGTGACCATATCACCATCGAATTCACCGCTCAGGTCCGCACCCACGGTGGCGTGATGGACAAAGCCGCCATCCCCGGCGTGAGCCATGTCATCGCCGTTTCGGCCGGCAAAGGCGGCGTCGGCAAATCGACCGTTGCCGTCAATCTTGCCATGGCGTTGGCGGCCGAAGGTGCGCGAGTCGGGTTGCTCGATGCAGATATCTATGGCCCTTCACTCCCATTGATGATGGGGGTCACCGGTCAACCAGCTGCCGAGACCGGCCCTGACGGACAGCCACGGATGCAACCGTTGTTGGCACACGGCATCAAGGTGATGTCGGTCGGCTTTTTGGTCGACGACAGCCAACCGGTCATCTGGCGCGGTCCCATGGTGTCGCAGCTCTTGCGTCAGTTCTTGTATCAGGTCGAATGGGCACCCCTCGACTACCTCATTATCGACATGCCTCCGGGCACGGGTGATGTGGCGTTGACGTTGGCCCAGTCGTTGCAAAATGTCGGCTTGACCGGTGCCGTCACCGTGACGACACCACAGCAAGTCGCTGCCATCGACGTCATCAAAAGTATGGAAATGTTCCGCAAGGTCAACGTGCCCCTGCTTGGTATCATCGAAAACATGGCCTACTTCACTGCCCCCGACACCGGCACGCGCTATGACATTTTTGGTGCGGGCGCAGCCAAAGGCTTGGCCGAACGCCTCGGCGTCCCGTTACTCGGACAGATCCCCCTGGGCATGAGCATCCGTGCCGGCGGTGACGACGGCAAACCGGCTGTCCTCAGTGGCAATGCCGACGCATATGCAGACGTCTTCAAAACCATCGCGCAGCAATTGGCGGCCCGTGTCAGTGTGTTGGAACACGTCTAAAACGAACTTCCGGCGCATGCACCACTGCGGAGCATGCGCTTTTCTTGGCAGCGATTGTTCGCAGAGTGAGAATGGCTATGCACAACGAAGAATCACGCCTGCACCCTATTACGTTCATCGACCCCTTGGCCTTTGACCGCCCAACCTACGACAGCACCGTGCCCGCACGCGATAGTTACCTGCGCCGCATCGATTATCTGCGTATCTCGTTGACCGATCGCTGCAATCTGCGTTGCGTCTACTGCATGCCCGAGGTGGGGATGCAGTTCATGCCCAAAGACGAACTGCTCAGCAACGAAGAGCTGTTGCGGGTGGTTAATGCGTGCGCGCAGGTCGGCTTCCGCAAAATCCGGCTGACCGGTGGTGAACCGACCTTGCGGCGCGATCTCGTGTCGTTGGTCGCTGCCATCAAAGCGGTACCGGGTATCGAACATATCGCCATGACCACCAACGCGGTCAAGCTCGCGCCCATCGCGCTCCAACTCAAAGCCGCAGGGCTCGATCGCGTCAACATCAGCATCGATTCACTCGATCCGCAACGCTTTGCACAGATGACCCGTGGCGCCAAGTTCGCTGACGTCTGGGCCGGTATCCTCGCCGCCGAGGCAGCTGGTTTGACTCCCATCAAACTCAACATGGTGGTGGTCCGCGGCCTCAACGACCACGATGTCATCGATGTGGCGGCGTTGACACTCACCCACGACTGGGATATCCGCTTCATCGAAGTCATGCCGCTCAGTGGTGTGGCCGATGTCGCCAACGACGGTGTAGTGGCGAGCGCCGAGCTCATCGGTCGCATCGAAAGCGAATTCGGTCCTATCCGCGACCTCGGCATGCACGACGCCGATCCTGCGCATCGCTATCGCATCAATGGTGCCCGCGGACATTTGGGGTTCATCAGCTCGATCAGCGAGCCGTTTTGCAGTACCTGCAATCGTATGCGCCTGACCGCCGACGGCCGCCTGCACCTCTGTTTGCTCCGAGACAACGAGGTCGACCTGCGTGGTGCCTTGCGCTCCGGCTGCGACGACGACGAACTGATGCAAATTATCCGCCATGCGGTCTATCTCAAACCCTGGGGGCATGGTCTGCCAGACGGCGTTCTCCCGACGTTGCGTGGCATGAGCAGCCTCGGAGGCTAGCAGAGAATTGGGAATTATGAATTAGGAATTAGGAATCATCCCTCATTTGTTTGTTTTTCTTCAAGACATGCAATACTCTTGGGTTTTCATTCATCATTCATCATTCATAATTCATCATTCATAATTCATCATTCATATTTTTCCAGGAGGTTTTCATGGCAGCCAACATCAAATTTGCGACCGACCTGGTGACCTTCTACGCACCAGAATACTGGGGTGGCACGGGCGACATGAGTGACCTCGAGCGCGTACTGGCGCAGAATGGTTGGACCCCAGAGCGTTTTTGGGAGCGCATTTTTGCGGATGTCAAAGCCGCGGGCTTGGACGGATTCGAAATAACCTTCCCCCCGGGGAATTGGCATAGCGCCGTCGAAGCATTTGGTTCGGCAACTGGATTCGCCGATGCGTTGCGGCACCACAAACTCGAACTCTGTAGCGGCTACATGTCCAATCGAATCCCCGGCACCACTCGCTACGCAAATATCGCCGACCCGGCCGATCACGCAGTTCTTGCCGAGATGGCTGATCAATACGCAGCATTTTTGGCGACCTGCCAGAGCGATATCATGGTCGTCTCGTTGCCGCTGCGCACGAGTCTGCTGGCAGACCAACCGGTCTTCGTCGATAGTCGCATGGCACAGACTATTGCAGATGCACTTAACCAAATGGGCTATCAGGCGCGCCGTCGCGGTGTCAAGGTGGCATTGCATCCCGAGGCGTTTAGCATGTTTCGCAATAGTCGCGACGTCGATTTGTTCATGCTTGCGACAGATCCGAGTTATGTCCACTTGTGTCCAGACACCGCACAATTTGTGGTAGCTGGCTCCAACCCCATCGATATTGTGGCGCGCCACCGCGACCGGGTCATCTTGACGCATTGGAAGGACGCGACTGGTCCTGCTCCCATCGACACCCCCATCGACGACACCATCTACGACACCCAAGTCCAGTGGTTCGCCGCCGTCGGTCAGGGCGTTGTCGATTGGCCGGCCTGGACCCGCCTCTTGCGCGATATCGACTACCGCGGTTGGGCAGTCTTCGAACTCGACGCCGCGCGCAATCCCGTGGCAGACCTCAAACAAATCATGGCGTACATCAAAAGCTCGCTACAGCACATTTATAAGTAACGCAGAGATTTCCGGTATCACACAGGCGAGGCATACCTGACTCCTGAGCGGGCGAGGTATACCCATTCGACGGGCGAGGTATACCTCGCCCTTGTTTCCACCATGCCACACCCCGTCATGCATGCCGACCCGACAACGATCTCTCCGTGCAACACACCTCCGTCAGCGTGCCATCTTCATCTACTCACCACCCCCACCCCGTCATGGCATGTCGACCCGACGATGATCTCCTGCGCGCGACAGACCTCCCTCGGCGTGCCATCCTCATCTGCTCACCACCCCCCACCCACAGGGCATGCCGACCCGACGATGATCTCCTGCGCGCGACAGACCTTCCTCGGCGTGCCATCTTCTTCTGATCACCACCCCCCGCCCACCGTCATGGCATGCCGACTCGACAACAATCTCCTGCGGGCGA
>CAIPUQ010000184.1 GCA_903868295.1 uncultured Roseiflexaceae bacterium | reverse complement strand
GGATCGTTGGAGTTCGTCACCCATCAATGTGTTGATGCCCACATGCGCACCAGCAGCCTTGAGCCCATTTGTGTCGAGCATCGATTTGACGGATTTGGCATCATGGCCATAAAATCCTGCAAACTCAACGCCTTCATAGCCCATTTTGGCAATGGCTTTGAGCACACCGGCCAGATCGTTTTTGGCTTCTTCGCGCACAGAATACAGTTGTACCGCAACAGGAATACGCGCCATTGCATTGCTCCTCGGCTCATACGAATACTACGTCTAGTATACCAACCTTTTGTTTGTGCACGTGAAGGCGAGATGATATTAACGGTTGATTCGGGCTGTTCAAACGCCGAAAAGGTCGTACTATAGAAGTAATTCAAACATACCAGTGAGGTTTATATGAATCGTGACAGTGCCCTGAAAAAAATCAAAGACAAACGCTTCCGCGCGTTGGGTGAAGGCATCGTTGCCGACATGAAGCGTCTCAATGTCCCCGGCGTGTCTGTCGCCGTCATGCTCGGTGACGAACAATGGAGTGCTGGCTTTGGGGTAACCAATGTCGAGCATCCGTTACCCGTTACCGGATCAACACTGTTTCAGATTGGCTCAATTACCAAAACCATGACTACCACATTGTTGATGCAACTTGTTGAAGCCGAACGTCTCGACCTCGATACGCCGGTGCGGGCTTACCTGCCGTCACTGAAGTTGGCGGACGAGAGTGTAGCGAGCCGTGTAACCACACGTCATCTGCTGACACACACTGGCGGGTGGATGGGTGATTACTTCAATCAGTACGGTAACGGCAACGATGCATTGGACAAAATGGTCAAAAGTTTGTCACGGCTCCCTCAGATGACACCGTTAGGGAGTGTATGGTCTTACAACAATGCCGGATTCAACATTGCCGCGCGTCTCCTGGAAGTCATTCACAAGCAACCCTATGAAGACATCGCGAAGAAGTATCTTTTTCAGCCGACTGGTATGACACAAGCGTTCTTTTATCCTGATGACGCCATCATGACGAGTCGGTTTGCGTCTGGCCACTTGACGTGGGATGGTGTTGCCAAACTGGCACACCCATGGGCTATTGGTCGCTCAGCGAATGGGGTTGGTGGGGTCGTCTGCAGTAGTGAGACATTGTTGCAGTATGCCACGTTCCACCTCGGTGACGGCGCAGGCATCCTCCGACCCGAGACGCTTGGTGCGATGCGGGCGACACAGCTCAGTGCAGGCGGGCGTGGCGATATGGGGCTGAGTTGGTTTGGCCGCAACCACGGACCGTTCAGCAGTTTTGGTCATGGTGGGGCAACAAAAGGGCAAAAAGCGTTGCTCCGGTTCGTCCCTGAGCGGAACTTTGCCATCGCAATCCTGACAAACAGCGACTTGGGGAGCATCATCCACGATGCGGCATGGGGCTCGGCGCTCGCGCTCTATCTCAACTACACCCCCGCGCCACCGACCGTCCAAACGCGTGCAACAGACGAACTGGTTGCGTATACCGGAACCTACCAAAACCTGTTGTCATTGTTCAGCGTCAGTACATGGCAGGACGGCTTGATTATTCACGAACAACCACGGGGCGGGTTCCCTACTCCAGCAACCCCAGCAGGTCCACCGGTGCCCGACATACGCGCGCAGTTCATCGGTGATGATAGCTTTATCTGCCTCGATGAACCACGGCGTGGCGAAGTCGGAGATTTTATTCGAGACAGCGATGGAACAATCAAATACTTGCGTATTGGTGGCCGTGCAAACCCGCGCATCAACTAGGAGCAGTGTATGAAGCATCCAGACATCCAACCAGTAAGTACACTCTGGCCGTGGTATCAACCCGAGACAGCCCCACACGCGTTCCGCGCAACCGATGAACAGAGCGCACGGGCTTGGCAGTCTGGCGCACGGGCTGCGTTTGGGGAGACACTCGGACTCGCGCGCTTTGTACAGGTACCGTTTGATGCACACATACTCGAAATTGTCGATCGTGGCACGTATGTGCGTGAAAAGCTCCTGATCCGCACAGGGCCAAAAACCCTCATGCCGGTGTATATCCTGCACCCCAAACACACCCGTAACCCAGCGACCGTTTTGGCGTTTGCTGGGCATGGGTATGGTGTAGCCGACATCGTCGGGCGCTGGGAAGATGGCTCGGAGCGGACGGTCCCTGATGGGTATCATCGGGATTTCGGAGTTGCGTTATGTCACGCAGGATTCACCGTCGTTGCTCCCGAAATTACCTGCTTCGGTGAACGGACGACAGATTTTGCACACTTGAACCGGGCAATGGGGCAGCAAGAGCCCAATCCATGCCACCATACCGCGATGTTGGCATTCCACCTTGGCAGTTCAGTCCCGGCCATGCGGGTCCACGATGCACTACGGCTGGTGGATTACCTCGAGACCCGCACCGACATCGACACTGATCGACTCGGAGCGATGGGGATATCGGGCGGTGGAATGCACACATTGTTTTCTGCTGCCGTGGACACCCGCATCAAGGCGATGGTGATTAGCGGATATGTGTCGAATTGGCGCGAGAGCATTTTTGCGATGCACCATTGTGCATGCAACGTCGTGCCCGGGTTGGCGGCGCATGGCGAAATGACCGACCTCCTTGCACTCCTGGCACCACGCCCACTGTTGATCGAATCGGGCACGCAGGATCCGATTTTTCCCATCGCATCGGTCCGCAGCGCGACACAACAGACGATGGCGCACTATGCGGTATTCGGCGCGAGTCAGCAGGTCGAAACGGATTTCTTCGAGGGACGTCACGAGATCCACGGCACAGCAGCGTATCCGTTCTTGGCACGGGTGCTGTGATTCATGGCCGTTGAACGCCCGTTGCCAATGGCAACGGGCGTTTTGTTTTGAACGACGCAGGGCAATCCAGTGGCTGACCACAGATGTTGCCGGTGTTGTCGTGCATGGGAGCAGCGCGCGGAGCGCGTTTTCTATGCAGTGTGGAACGTACCCCGAAGCTGGCGCATCGCACCAATGATGCGATCTTCGAGGGGGTCTGTCGCACAGTCGTCGATGCGATTATTGGCAGTGAGCCATTCGATAGTCTCGGCGACGGCATTGGCCAACGGGATGTGTGGCTGCCAATCGGGGACGAGGTCGAGCAACGACTGCGGCGAAAAGACTTGGGTGTGCCCCAAACACGTCGTCAGTGCACTATAGCGTTTGGCATCAGCGGCGACGAGTACATCCCACGGTACCGACACGGTCTGAAGGGGTACACCGAGCGCCTCGGCGGCTATCGTGTGCCATTGATGCCAGGTGGTTGGCGTTGGGTTGACGACATGGACGACGCGCTGGTGCGCTGCCTGCATGCCACATAATGCAACGTAGGCACGGGCTGCATCAGACGCGGGGAGAAACTGAAAGTAATTGTCGCCTTCGTTCGCCTCGATGATGGGTTTGCCTTTGCGCAGACGATCGATCCAATTGGTGCCCCAGTCGACCTGACGAAAGAGCGGTTGGCCGGGACCAAAGGTGAACGAGGGCTTGACGATGGTAACGGGGGTCCCACCTGCTGCTGCTTGACCGAGCAAATACTCATCAGCGGCGACTTTGCCGGCACCATATCCACCGTCATGCCGGCCGTTGAGTGGGGCGTCAATATCCTGAAAAAGCGCTGTGAACGGCGGACCATAGGTCATGACCGTCGACGTTTGGATGAGCTGTCCGATATTGGGCAATGCACGAATGGTCGAGACGGCATCGTCTGCGGTGAACGAAATCATGTCAATTGCGACATCAAAGGTCCGTCGTTGGAGCGTTGCTTCGAAGGACGCACGTTGCGACCGGTCACCACGGATGATTTCTACTTCTGGGGGTGGTGCATCGGTGCGCAAACCGCGATTATAGACCGTCACTGCATGACCCTGGGTAAGGAGCTCTCGGACAATTGCACGGCTAATAGTGCCGGTGCCACCGATGATTAATACATGCATGGAACGCTCGATTCTAGTGCATCGGAGAATAGTTGGTGGGATCCATCATCACACTGTCGACGCGGGAGACCAATACACCGTCGACTTCACTGGCTGCTTTGGCTGCATGCCAACGGGGATCATCGCGAAAGGCGTTGAACATCCGTTCGCGTTCTTGGTGGGACGGGAATGCAAGCAGATACACCAAATCACCATGAAGCTCTCGTGCATCAACGGGTGACCAAAATCCGACAACCGTCATGCCGTGGGCACGGAACAGGTTGATGGTGTGATTGGCAAAGCGCGCATGCATGGCGTCTTCTTTGCCCGGATGCGCCCAGTATGTCCGCAATTCATAGACCATGGGGGACTCCTTTAGCTGGGGTCAGGTGCTCTGACCAAAATGGTATACAGACCTTGCGTGCCGATGGGTTCGAATTTATACGACTCCATCAACGCGAGTACATCGGTACGATTGTAGACGGTCGTGCGTACGACAATAGTACGGATGCGCGGCGCTTCCGTCTGCAGTTCGGACTCGAGGAAGTAGAGTTTGTTTTGGATGTGACCATCTAAGAATAACGCAGATTGGACACGGGCGGTCATCTGCTTGAGATTTTGTTCGAGATATCCCCAGTACAGTTCGGCTTCGGAGCGTATCGCGAGTTGTGGATACTCTGCCGATATCACCACCATCGCGCCAGCCACCAATTCGGGTGCGAGCATCGGTCCAGGCGGGGCGAGTTTGGAGACCTTTTCGGCGACTGCATATTCAGGCAACGATACCTTCCACAGGGCCCGTTCGAGTCCGACGGCGGCGATCCGCTTACTCGTGAATTGTTGCTTCTGACGTAACAGTGATGAGGGTGAATCGGCCAATACCGCAACATAACAGAGCAGGGCAAAAAGCACCACATAGCGTCGCCACCGTGGCAGCTGATAGCGCAGAAACCGCGACGCGCTGGCAGCAACGATACCAATCAACACCATGGGTACTGCGAGATACAACATGCGCCAGTACGTGTTGGGCTGGGTAATGTATTCGATGACACTCGGGGCAACCAACGGATTGAGATAGGCGAGCATCAACACGACATAGAACCAAACGACCATGCGCCGCAAGCGCGGGCGCAAGACAAACAGCCCAATGACAACGGTCAATGCAATCAGCACGGGGGTAAAGGGAAAGCGGGGGTTATACAACAATGCAACATGGCCCCAGAAATCTGCAGGCCAAAATTTGTTTGGGAGGCTGTCGGTCGTGGGAGTGCGCGCAGCCGGCAACCGGAGCCACACCGAATAGCCCAACACCGGCAACGTGCTGAACAACAGCATGACAACGCGCATCGAGGATTCGTTGATCCAGAGCAATATCCAATGTGGGTGTTGCAAGCGTGATTTGGTCACAAATGACAATACCGCCACCACAACGATGCAGTTCATCAGCAAGATGAGCAAGTAGCCCGACGTCGTCAATCCGATTGCAGCAACGAGAATCATCGTCACAATGAGCATATTGCGCAGGCGTGGGGACCGGAGCAACACATAGGACTCGACCAGAAACAGCGGAATACCGCATGCAATAAAGACTGCTTTGGCTTGGGCAAAGCGGAGCAACGAATAGTGCAATGGACCATACTGCGAATCACCGAGAATCAGTAATACCAGGGCCGCAACGATGAATCCATGGATAGCGTAGCGAAAGTTGCCGTAGAGCACAACGATGCAGTAATACAAGACGAGGGCAAAAAACACACCATTCAAAAACGGCAAACAGATGTGTACCCATGTCAAGAACTGCAATGGGATAGTAAGTGCGAGGGCCGCAGCAAAATATTCGTATGGTCCGGAAGTCGCCCAGCGGGCCGACGAATAGGGTGTTGTCAATGGAAGAATGCCGTGGACGACATTGGACATCGGTTGATCAGGGTTTGCATACGCATAAAACGCATTGGCAAAGTAATAGTAATCATCCGGGTTGGGTCGGACCACGACCACGGCAATTATGCCGTACACCACTGCTATGGTACAGACGTAGACGATGTGGCGCAGGGGAATCTCGAATTGGCTCAACCCAAAAAACGGCAAATCGACCAAATCCCACCGTTGCCGCAACACATACAACGTAACAACAGACAAAAGCACCCCGCTGAGTGCAAACAGCGTGTACGTGGAGAATGACCATTGCCACAGCTGAGCAAAAAATGTCAATCCGGTGATGTATGAAAATGAGCAGACAACTGCTACGATCAGTGTCCGAAGATTGAGGAGAAAACGCATTCGAGATACCCCTACGGTAGAGGAGCAACACGCTCCTCGGCCCGCGCGTCGCTATCCAACAATCGCTTTGTTCATACGCGCTACGCCTTCACGGATCAGTTCCATGCTGGTGGCGTACGACATACGCACAAATCCTGGTGCTCCAAACGCTGAACCACTGACGATCCCAATGTGCGCGTGTTCGAGCATGGCTGCGGCAAACTCGTCATCGGTGTTGCAGATGACGCCACAAGCGAGCTTTTTGCCGAGGAGGCCGCGGATGTCAGGGAACACATAAAACGCACCTTCTGGCACGTTGAGTGTTATACCTGGTATCGAACTCAACAGCTCCCCGATGACATCGCGGCGCTGCCGGAACGCACTGACCATCTTGGTGACTTCTGCGCTCATGTCGATGCTTCCGTCATACGCAGGCAGTGCGGCCGCTTGGGTAATCGACGAGGTGTGTGAAGTAGAGTGACTTTGGATCCCTTTGATGGCATCGATGATGTACTGCGGTCCCACCACAAAGCCCATCCGCCACCCCGTCATGGCAAAGGC
>CAIPUQ010000183.1 GCA_903868295.1 uncultured Roseiflexaceae bacterium | reverse complement strand
TGCTCTCGGCAAAAACATGATCGGCGCATTCCACCAACCACGCCTCGTCTACGCCGATGTATCGCTCCTCAAAACACTGCCCCAACGCGAACTCGCTGCCGGTTGGGCCGAGGCCATCAAGCACGGGGTTATCCGCGATGCGCAGCTCTTTACAGATCTCGCGGGGGCCGACCCGACCACAGCGTTTTTCGACCCGGCACTCGTGCGCCGTGCGGTCGCAGTCAAAGTCGACGTCGTCAATATTGATGTGTACGAGCAAGCCGAGCGCATGCTGCTCAACTATGGCCACACCGTCGGCCACGCCATCGAACAGCTCCTCGGGTATGGAGTACTCCTCCACGGCGAAGCAATCGCCATCGGCATGCATATCGAAGCCCAAATCGCAGCGGCATTGCATCTGTGTGAACCAGCGCTGGTCGACCACCAAAAATCCGTCCTTGAGCGGTATCAACTCCCTACGGTGCTGCCCCCACAGATCGGTGCGCGACAGCTCATGGAGGTCATGCAGCGGGACAAAAAAGTCCACGCCGGACAGATCCGCTGGGCGCTGCCGGCATCGATTGGGCACGCAGTCATTACACGTGATGTGCCATTAGACCTGGTTGAACGCGTCCTGACAACCGCTTGATGGCTCTGCTCGGACGCTCGATTGGGCGATTTTTTCTGAGCAGCGGGTGTGGGGATGCGCCAGCAGATACGGTGTTTCACCAAATCATGAATTAAAACACATAAAATAGAATTAATTGACACTATTCGCCCAACACGGCTATAATACAGTGTGACTATGAAAGGCACGGTGTATGATACCGACCCAATTTGCAGCAGAATCATCCGTCGGCCAGATTTTGATTTTCTTGCAACGGCACGCCGAAGCAACGATTCGCGATCTCGAAGAAGAGTTAGGCATCAGCACCACTGCAGTGCGTGAACACCTGACCAATCTCGACGCCCGCGGATTCATTGCGACGCGTTTGGTGCGCAGCGGGCGGGGTCGTCCACGCATTGTCTATTCATTGACCGAACGCGCCCGTGAGCTGTTCCCCCGGAGTTACGACACCCTCATGTCGGTGTTGCTCGACGAAATCGAACGGCAGCAAGGCGGCGAGACACTGCATCGCTTGCTTACTGGCGTCTCGGAACGACTCGCCGAGAACTACCAGCACGGTGTCCAAGGCAACCTCGCCAGTCGCATTATCGATGTCCAAAAGATGATGGAAGCCCGCGGCATTCCCGTTGATGTCCGTGCCACGGAGCAATCCTTCACCTTTTATGCATGCCCGTATCACGAGGTCGCCCTAGATCATGCCGATGTCTGCGCCATGGAAAAACGCATGCTCGAGCAAGTCCTCGGTCACTCGGTCCAGAGCGACAGCGCAATCCGCGAAGGCGGGCGTTGCTGCAATTTTTCGGTAGCCCAGAGCGATACCATTACGCTCAGCGACAAATAGACCATCATTCCTACATCTCAACGAGAAGGAGCTTCTGTGTCATCTGAATTGGTCATTAAAGATCTACACGCCAGCATTGGCGACAAAGAGATTCTCAAGGGCGTCAACTTGACGGTCAAGCCAGGGACCATCCATGCCATCATGGGGCCAAACGGCAGCGGCAAGTCCACCCTATCCAATACCATCATGGGGCATCCATCGTATACGGTGACCAGCGGTGAAGTATGGTACAAGGGACAAAACATCCTCGAACTCGACGTCGATCAGCGCGCCAAGTTGGGTTTGTTTTTGGCATTCCAATACCCTGTCTCGATCCCCGGTGTGACCGTTGCAAACTTCTTGCGTGCAGCAGTCAACGGGCATCGTTCGGTCGAGGGCAAAGACCCCCGCGAGACGCAAATCCCAATGGCGCAGTTCCGCAAAGACATCCGTGAAAAGATGGCAGCCTTGGGTGTCGACGAGGCATTCGCCCGCCGCTACCTCAACGACGGCTTCTCGGGCGGCGAAAAGAAGCGTATCGAAATCCTGCAGATGTCGATGCTCAAACCCTCGATGGCCATCATGGACGAAACCGACTCGGGCCTCGACATCGACGCACTTAAAGTTGTCTCTCAAGGAGTCAACACATTGGTGCAGGCCAACGCAGAGATGGGCGTGTTGGTTATCACCCACTACCAGCGTTTGCTCAACTACATCAAGCCGGACGTCGTATCGGTCATGATGGAAGGTCGCATCGTCCGTGAAGGCGGGCCAGAGTTGGCACTCACGCTCGAAGAACGTGGCTACGATTTCATCAGGGAGGAAGTGTTCGGCAATGGCAACTAAGCTACCAGCGATTGCTTCCCTGAGCGCTGCAGACGTGCTTGTGGCCACCGAACCAGCCTGGCTGCAGACGTGGCGGCAACAAAGCCTGGCTGCGTTCGCAGCGCACGAGATGCCGTATTGGCGACGGACCGACCTGACTGCCTTTGCATTTGCAGATATGCAGTTGAGTGCCGACTTAGGGACGTTCAAGATCGGTGCCGATGCACCGCCGGGCGTCATCGTGATGCCGCTCTCCCAAGCAGTGCACGATAATGCTGCACTCGTCCAGGCGCACCTGGGCAGCGCAGTATCAGCCAAAGTCTCGAAGTATGCGGCACTCAATGCTGCGACGTGGCGTGACGGCTGGTTTGTGTATGTCCCCAAAAACCTCGAATCGACGCTCCCCCTGCACCTCATCCAGGGCTTCGGCGCAGGGAACACCTTGATTGCACGCAATCTGGTTATCCTCGAGCGTGGTGCCCATCTTACCCTTGTCGAGCAACTCCATGGCGACGGCGGCCCCTATAGCAATGTCGTCAGCGAACTCATCCTCGGCGACGGTGCTACCCTCAAATACACCGCCATGCAGACCTGGGGGGCCGCGGTCCACCACGTCGGGCATGTGGTAGCCAATGTTGGTAACAACGCGACCATCGAATGGGCAGCGATCAATACGGGTGCATTGCACCAACACATCGAGGCCGAAACAAATCTGGTCGGCAATGGCTCACGCGTCGATTGGATGGCCGCGACGGTGGCCAAGGATGGCCAACGCCTGCTGACCGCACCGTGGCTCCGCCACGTCGGGCGATCGACCGAAGCACACATGGACTTCAAGACCGTTGTCAAAGGTACTGGCTATGCAACCTTCGACGGTATGATCAAAATCGAAGGCGGCAGCACCGATACCATTACCCGACTCGAAGAACACGCGCTGCATTTGTCACCACAAGCCCGCAGTGACTCAATCCCCGGTCTCAAGATCGACACCAACAACGTCCAGAAAGCCGGGCACGCATCGACCAGCGGTGAAGTCGACGACGAACACCTGTTTTATATGCAGGCCCGCGGCATTTCGAAGGACGAAGCAGTACACATGATTGTGATGGGCTTTTTCGAACCCGTGTTGGACCGAATCCCGCTCGAGTCTTTGCGCGAGCAGGTCACCGCAGCGATCGCCGCGCGGATCTAGGTACAGACCAAAAGGCACGTCATGCACACACCGCCATTCGACATCACAGCAGTCCGGCGCGACTTCCCGATTCTTCAGTTGCCCATCGAACGGCCTGTGGCGTTCCTTGATAGTGCCTCTTCGTCACAAAAGCCCGAAGCGGTCATCGCCGCCCAGGCAGCTTTTTATCGCACCACCAATGCCAATGTCCACCGCGGCGTGTACCAACTCAGCGAGCAAGCCACGTATGAGTTTGAACGCGCCCGCGGCCGGGTTGCCCACTTCATCAATGCGAACAGTGCGCGTGAAGTTATTTTCACGCGGAACACCACCGAGGCAATCAACCTCGTCGCACAGAGTTGGGGTGGGTCCAACCTGCACCCAGGCGATGTCATTCTGCTGAGTCAGATGGAACATCACTCCAATATTGTCCCGTGGCAGCTGCTTGCCCAACGGACCGGTGCTAGCTTGCGGGCAATCCCCATCGACAGCGCTGGCCGGTTGGTGCTCGACGACCTCGACACGCTCCTCCAGGGCGTCAAGTTGGTCGCGATTACCCATCAGTCCAATGTGCTCGGGACCATCAATCCTGTGCAGTACTTGGCGACCAAGGCACATGCGGTCGGGGCGCTCATCCTGGTCGATGGTGCACAGAGCGTGCCGCATATGCCGACGGATGTCCAGGCATTGGGTATCGATTTCTTGGCGTTTAGCGGTCACAAAATGCTGGCTCCAACCGGTGTCGGCGTCTTGTGGGGCCGCAAGGCATTGCTCGACGCAATGCCGCCGTTTCTCGGTGGTGGGTCGATGATCAAGACCGTCACCATCGAAGTCAGCACCTACGCCGATGTCCCGGCCCGCTTCGAAGCCGGTACGCCGATGATCGGTGAGGCAATCGCCCTCGGGCATGCTATTGACTATCTCGAAGCCATCGGTATGGCAAATGTCGCCGCCTACGAAGAGTCGCTCGGGCATTACCTGCTTGATCAGCTCGCCGAAGTCGCCGGTGTGACGGTCTATGGTCCGCCAATCGGACCTGACCGGGCAGCGATGGCCTCGTTTACGGTCGACTGTGCCCACCCCCACGACGTCGCCCAAGTCCTCGACAGCGAGGGCGTGGCAGTCCGGGCCGGGCACCATTGCACCCAGCCGCTGCACGCAGCGCTCGACATCCCTTCTACGGCGCGGGCTTCATGTTATCTGTACAATACGACCCAAGACATCGACCGCCTGGTCGCCGGTTTACGCAAAGTAACCATACTCTTTGCCTAGTTGGGAGGGTCACCATGAGTGACATGTATCGCGATTTGATTCTGGAACACCATCGGTACCCTCACAACTACGGGACCCTCGATCCCTATGATGTGTCGCAAGAAGAACACAACCCGTTGTGTGGTGATCGCATTCGTCTCGATTTGCGTATCGCCGATGGCAAAATCGCCGCCGTCGCTTTTTCGGGCAAAGGGTGTGCGGTCAGTCAGGCAGCGGCCTCGATGCTCACGGACGAGCTCATCGGGATGGAACTCGATGCTGCCCGTGCGTACAGCAAAGACGACGTCCTCGAGCTGATTGGGTTGCCCCTCGACAAAAACCCCGTGCGCCTCAAATGCGCACTTCTGTCGCTCAAGGCCATGAAAGTGGGCTTGTACCGATATCTCGGCCAACAACTCGATACCGATGAACTGGACTAACCACTAGAAGTGAGAGACTGCGATGACTTTAGAAGCGAACGAACTCGAGTTTGATTACTCCAAATACGGCTTCCGCCAGGAAGAAAACTACGTCTTCAAGTCCGGTAAGGGCCTGAGCGAAGACGTCGTCCGTGAATTGTCGATGATGAAGGGCGAGCCCGAGTGGATGCTCAAGCGCCGCCTGCAGGCGTTGGCAATCTTCTACAAGAAGCCCACGCCACTCGACGGTGCATGGGGCAACCCAGATTTGGCCTCCCTCAATTACGACGACATCCACTACTTTGTGCGTGCCGGCGACAAACCAGCCACCGACTGGGATGCAGTGCCCGAAGAAATCAAGAACACCTTCGAGCGTCTCGGTATCCCCGAAGCAGAACGTAAGTTCCTCGCGGGTGTCGGCGCACAATACGAATCCGAAGTCGTCTATCACTCCCTGCGTGAAGAATGGTCAAAGCGTGGCGTGATTTTCCTCGATACCGATTCAGCGCTCAAAGAACAGCCCGAAATGTTCAAGCAGTATTTCGGCACCATCATTCCTTCAGCCGACAACAAGTACGCTGCCCTCAACACCGCCGTCTGGTCGGGTGGCTCGTTCGTGTATGTACCCAAGGGCGTGCACGTTGACATCCCGTTGCAGGCCTACTTCCGTATCAATGCAGAAAACATGGGTCAGTTCGAGCGCACCCTCATCATCATCGACGAAGGCGCCTCGGCACATTACATCGAAGGCTGCACGGCACCACAGTACTCGACCAACTCATTGCACTCGGCCGTGGTCGAAATTGTCGTCAAGAAGGGCGGGAAGTTCCGCTACACCACCATCCAAAACTGGGCCAACAACATCTTCAACCTGGTCACCAAGCGTGCAGTAGCCCACGAAGACGCCAGCATGGAGTGGGTCGACGGCAACATCGGTTCCAAACTGACCATGAAGTACCCATCGGTCTATCTGATGGGCCGCGGAGCACGTGGCGAAGTTTTGTCGGTGGCCTATGCAGGCAAAGGTCAACACCAAGACGCCGGCGCCAAGATGGTCCACAATGCACCCGACACCACCAGCGTCATCACCAACAAGTCGGTCTCCAAGGGCGGCGGCAAGACTACCTACCGTGGTCTGGTGAAGGTTCACCCCGGTGCCACCGGATCCAAGATCAACGTCAACTGTGATGCGTTGATTCTGGACGACAAATCCAAATCCGACACGATCCCATACATCGAAGTCGAAGAAGCCAACGTCACCCTGGCGCACGAAGCCACCGTCGGCCGCATCGGCGAAGAGCAACTCTTCTATCTGATGAGCCGTGGCATCTCGAAGGCAGAGGCCTTGTCGATGATTGTGTTGGGCTTCATGGAGCCATTCACCCGCGAGTTGCCGATGGAATACGCCGTCGAACTCAATCGGCTCATTCAACTCGAAATGGAAGGCTCGGTCGGGTAACTGACTGCCCATTCCAGGTTCCGAGTCGCAGGGTCACCCTGCGACTCGGTTTTCTCTATATCAGGAGTCTAGTATGCCCATCCCCGTCTGCCTCCTATCCGAATTACCCGTCGGGGCAACCAAACAAGTCGTCGTCGATGGCAAACAGGTCGGCTTGTTTAATGTCCGTGGTACCGTATACGCGATTGGCAACATCTGCACCCATGCATATGCGGAGCTCCACGACGGCTATGTCGACGACGACGATTGCACCGTTGATTGCCCGCTCCACGGCGCACGCTTTGACCTCAACACAGGCGCACATCTGACCCTGCCAGCGGTCGCCGATGTGGCACGATATCAGGTGACGGTCGACGCAACCCACATTTTTGTTGCACCGTACGAGGTCGAGGCATGATCGTCCTCGACGACGCAGTGCAGACGACCATCAGTGCGTGGGCGCTTGCCGCCTACCCACACGAAGCGGTAGGGTTTGTGATAGGCGAACCGTTGCCGACGCTCGCCACCGTGACTGCGCTGGTGCCCGTCGCAAACCTCGCGAGCACGCCCGATACGACCTTTGTGCTTGATCCCGTCGGGTGGTTCCAGGCTGATGCGGTGGCGCAACAGACCGGCACCGCGGTGCTGGGCATCATCCACACCCATCCTGATAGCCCCTCAGTGCCGTCGATCCACGATGCCCGTAACGCAGCCGATGTTGGCCGCTCGCTCTTTTGGCTGATCGTATCGGTCACGTCCCATGGCCGGATCGATATCCGTGGCTGGCATTGGGACGGTTCAGACTTCGTAGAGGACGACGTCGCATGGAACTAACCACAACCGAGTATCAACGCTATGCACGTCACATTGCCCTCCCCACGGTGGGCATTGCAGGGCAACTGTTGCTCAAAGCTGCGCGCGTCTTGGTAGTGGGCACGGGCGGATTAGGGTCCCCGGTGGCCCTCTATCTCGCAGCGGCAGGCGTCGGCACACTTGGTATCGTGGATGACGATGTCGTCGATATCAGCAATCTGCAGCGCCAAATCATCCATACGACAGCCGACATCGGCGTTCCCAAAGTAGATTCTGCTGCAGCACATCTGCGTGCCCTCAATCCTGACATCACCGTCATGCCCATTGAGACCCGGATCAACGCCGACAACGTCCTTGCGCTTATTGCTGACTACAGCATCGTCGTCGACGCGACTGACTCATTTGCGACGCGCTATGTGCTCAACGACGCCTGCGTCCGGAGCGCCAAGATACTCGTGTCGGGGGCTATTTTTCGCTTCGAAGGGCAAGTCAGCGTGTACGCACCGCATCGTGGTGGGCCGTGTTACCGCTGCCTCTTCCCCACGCCGCCGAGTGCAGAACTCGCACCCAATTGCGCCGAGGCAGGAGTTTTTGGTGTGCTCCCCGGTGTGGTCGGCTCGGTCCAAGCGACCGAAGTGGTCAAACTCATCCTCGGCATTGGTACCCCGCTGATTGGGACACTCTGGCTGTATGATGCCCTGACGCTTTCGATTGATCGCTTTGCATCGCCGCGCAACCCGCAGTGCGTCTGTTGTGGCGATACCCCGAGCTTGACCACCATTGGTATCGAAGAGGTCGCCTGTGCGGTTGTCAACGACAGCGAGGAACTCTCCGTCCACGCAATACAAACTCGTTTGCAACAGTTGCCACGTCCGTTTTTGCTCGATGTGCGTGAACCGCACGAATACGACGCTGGCCATTTGCCTGGCGCGGTACGCATCGGCGTCGATGCGCTTTCGCAGACCCTCGCTGCAATCCCGGCCGACGGTGACATCATCGTCTACTGCCGGAGCGGGATGCGCAGTGCCCGTGCCCGTGATATCCTCGTCCGGAGCGGTCGCGCCGCTGTGAGCATGCGTGGTGGCCTGTTGGCCTGGCATAATCTCCTCGACCCCAGTATCACCGTTGTCTAGCGGAGGGCCTCTATGCACCTCGACGAATTCCAGTCACAGCCTCAGCCCGATCCCACCTGGAGCCCTGCCCTGATTGCCCTGTGGCATCAGGGTCGTGGCGATTGGACCACGGCACACGATACCCTCCAAGACGCAGTCGGTGCCGACGCAGATTGGGTCCATGCGCATCTGCACCGGGTCGAAGGCGATGCCCCCAACGCCGCCTACTGGTATCGGCGGGCCCGACAGCCAGTGCCCCCGCCTGCGCAGACACACGCTGCAGAATGGCGTCAGATCGCCACCACATTGCTCGGAGCACGCTAAGCGAGGTGCACATGGCTCCCCGAATCGGCGAAATCATCGAATCAGCCACCCTCACCTATGTCGCTGGGACCTACACACTATTGGCAGCGCCTGCATTCGGCGCGCTTGTCCTTGCCCATACCCAAGATCCACAGGTGCAGATCTATGGCGTGGTCACGGATGTCCGGACTCTCAGTCGCGAACCAGGTGGGCGAGCGATTGTGCGCGGGCAGAGCTACAGTGGTCGCGAACTCTACAACGAACAAATCTATCAGGCGCATCCCGACCTCAAGGAAGTCTTGCAAACCGAGTTCAGTGTCTGGGTCCTCGGGTATCGGCGCGGCGACACGGTGGTGCAGCGTATACCCCATTTCCCTGCGCCGGTCCATTACACGGTCGAACACGCCGATGTCGATGCGGTGCGGGCATTTGCGTCGGATTTCGGCTATTTGCGGATGCTCATCGGTGCCCAACATCTGCCTGCCGACGAGTTGATGGCAGCTATCATCCGGAGCATAATGCAGGTTGCGCCCGAGGGAGCGCATGCCTATGCACTACGTGCTGGCAAGGCATTGACGACGCTGTTGCGCGAGGATTTCGATCGGGCGCGGCATATCCTCGCACGCGTCCGGAGCGACTTCGACTAGCGCGTTCTGTTGCGTCGGTGCGCTCGTGTGTGCTATGATGAACGGTAATATCGAGGGGACGTGGCGAAATGGCAGACGCGCAAGTCTTAGGAACTTGTGGAGCAATCCGTGAGGGTTCAACTCCCTCCGTCCCCACCAGTGGCGACGCAACACCTCCGTGTGTTGCGTTTTTTTGTGCTGAGGCACACAAGGAGTAGCATCTATGCACTCGGACCTCATCTCCAAAATCGAAAAAGCCCGTCACTATGCCAACCAACCCGAACGCATCGCCATCCAGACGCTCACGGCGACCTTTCGCGGCGGCAACAACGATCACGTCATCACGGTCGATGCCGGTGTCTGGCGTTGCGATTGTGACTTCTTCCGTGGCCACGGCACGTGTGCGCACGTCATGGCCATCCAAAAAGTCCTTTCACCCATGCTGTCGGAACAAGCGCGCAGTGCAGTCAACCCCCTCGACGACGACACCATCGCGAGTCAGTTGGCTTAATCTATGACAATCGTAATTGCACACCGCGGCGCATCGGCTTATGCCCCCGAGAACACGCTGACCGCCTTTGCACTGGCAGCAGATATGGGCGCCGAAATGTCGGAACTCGACGTTATCTGTACCAGCGACGGCAAACTGGTGGTCTTCCACGACGACACGACCGGCCGTTGGGAGTCCACAGATCGCGTCGTCCGTGACATCACGTATGCCGACACGCAGACGCTCGATATCCGTGGCGAACGGGTCCCATTGCTCGCCGAAGTGCTCGACCTGGCACGCACGCGCGGCATGCGCCTGAATGTCGAGCTCAAACACGCCGGCGTCGCAGGGCCGGTGTTGGCGGCCATCCACGATGCCCGTATGACCGACGCAGTCATCATCTCGTCGTTCGAGCCGCT
>CAIPUQ010000182.1 GCA_903868295.1 uncultured Roseiflexaceae bacterium | reverse complement strand
GATTCGGTCGGGTAATAGACCTCTTGGGCCTGTTGCCGTGCATCATCGGTCATGTGCAACCTCCCTGTTCCCTATGGTTGAATCAGAATGGTCTTATTATATAGTCACTTGACCGCTGGGCAAAGAAAAACTCGTCAATAGAACGCAGGCACGCATGCATCCGGTCGTCCAAACCATCCAACAGCAACTTCCCCCGCTGCTGACGCACACGCTGGTCGGCATCTATTGCTACGGTTCGCTGGTGTGGGGCGACTTCGACCCAGACATCAGCGATATCGATCTCTTGGTGGTCTTGCAGGAGGATGTTGGCGAAGAGTTGTTCGTCACGCTCGATGCGTTCCATCAGCGCCTCGAGGAGATGTATCCCGAATGGGCAGGGAGAATCGAGATTGCATACATCTCGATCACTGCATTAGAGACGTTCAAAACGCAGCGCAGTCCAATCTCGGTCATCAGCCCGGGAGAGCCATTCAACACCAAAGACGCAGGCCTCGATTGGCTCATCAACTGGTATACGATACGTGCCCAGAGTATTGTCGTGCACGGACCTGCGGCAGAGGGCATAATCCCTGCTATTTCGATCGAAGAATTCTGCACCGCAGTGCGGGATCAGATCGGCGAATGGGTCGATTGGGTTGTGCATACACGCGACTCCCGCCCATCACAAGCATATGTGATATTGACCATGTGTCGGGCGTTATTTGCCGTTCAGACAGGGCTGCAGACGTCGAAAATTCAGGCAGCGAACTGGGCAATGGAGCATCACCCAACGCAAGCAGAACGCATCACCAACGCGCTGCGCTGGCGTGAACGACACCGTGACCATGTGGAAAACCCAGCTGCGACGTACCCAGATGCCGTCGCGATGGTGGAATACGCCGCGCGGGTACGATAAAACAGAGCCCCACGGCACGTAAATACAAAGCCCCACGGCATGCCGTGGGGCTTTGGGTGGTTAACCGGGAATCGCCGTGGTGACTAGCGCAGGTCGAATCGGTCTGCGTTCATCACCTTGGTCCAGGCAGCGACAAAGTCGCGCACGAACTTGGCGTTGTTGTCGTCTTGGGCGTAGACTTCGGCGATGGCGCGGAGTTCGGAGTTTGAGCCAAAGACGAGATCGATGCGGGTCGCGGTGCGGACTGGGGCTCCAGTGAGTCGGTTTTTGGCGACGTAGCTGTTCGCGCCGGTCTTTTCCCACTTGACGTCCATGCTGAGCAGGGTTTTGAACCAGCCGTTGTCCAGCTTGCCGGTGGTGCTCCACACGCCTTCGCCGGTGCGGCTGATGCCCAAGGCACGCATGCCGCCGATGAGGACGGTCAGTTCGACTGGTGTTAGGCCGAGGAGTTGTGCTTTGTCGAGCATCAGTTCTTCGGGGCTAACGGAGAATTCCTTCTCGACATAGTTGCGGAACGCATCGGCGCGCAGCTCGAGGTATGCAAAGCTGTCGGCGTCGGTATCGGCCTGGCGTGCGTCGCTTCGTCCGCCCGCAAACGGTACCTTCGTACCGGAGCTTGCTTCGATGGCGACTGAACCGGCCAATACAATCACATCGGCGATGGACATGCCGGTGTCTGCCGAGATCTTCTCGTAGATGGGCAGTACCTTGTCGAGCAACGCAGGGTTGTTCACTGCCCAGGCGCGCTGTGGTGCAAGGCGGATCCGTGCACCGTTGGCGCCACCGCGGTTGTCGGAGCCACGGAAGGAGGCTGCACTGGCCCACGATACTTCGACCATCTGCGCGTTCGACAACCCACTTGCTTTGAGCGCAGCGGTAGCCTTGCTCACCTGATCAGCACTGGGTGTCTTGGCTGCCGGGATGGGGTCCTGCCAGGTGTAGGATGCATCTTTGTAGTCGCCGGCGGCATAGTTGCTCTTGGGACCCATGTCGCGGTGTAGCAACTTAAACCAGGCCCGTGCGAATGCCTCGCCGAATGCGACGGGGTCCTTGACGAAGCGCTCACCGATGGCGCGGTAGGCAGGGTCCATTTTGAGCGCCATGTCGGCGGTCGTCATCATGGGCAAGACTTTTTTGCCGCTACCGTCGACCTCAGGTGCTTTGTCCCCTTCGGCGATGTCAATGGGATGCCAAATGTTTGCGCCGGCAGGGCTTTTGGTCAGCTTCCACTCGTAGTTGTACAACAGCTCGAGATACCCCATGTCCCACTGGGTTGGGTTGGCGGTCCATGGGCCTTCGATGCCGCTGGTGATGGCATCGACTCCGACGCCGCTCTTGTGGGTGCTTGCCCAGCCAAAACCTTGGGCTTCGATGGCGGCTCCCTCGGGCTCGGCGCCGACGGCGGTCGCGGGACCATTGCCGTGGGCCTTACCGAAGGTGTGTCCACCGGCGACCAGGGCGAATGTCTCTTCGTCGTTCATGGCCATGCGTTTGAAGGTCTCACGCACGTCTTGGGCAGACAAGAGGGGGTCTGGGTTGCCGTTTGGTCCCTCGGGATTGACATAAATCAAACCCATTTGGACTGCTGCGAGGGGATTTTCGAGGTCTTGGCGCGAGTCACCGTAGCGCTTGTCGCCCAACCAGGTGTCTTCCGAGCCCCAGTAGATGTCTTTTTCGGGGTGCCAGATGTCAGCACGGCCCAGTGCGGTGCCATGGTTTGGGCCACCCATATCTTCGATGGCAACGTTGCCGGCGATAACCAGCAGGTCAGCCCACGAGAGTTTGTTGCCGTATTTTTGTTTGATGGGCCAGAGCAACCGTCGTGCTTTGTCGAGGTTGCCGTTGTCGGGCCAGCTGTTGAGTGGTGCAAAGCGCTGTGCGCCGGTGCTCGCGCCGCCACGGCCATCGCCGACGCGGTAGGTGCCGGCTGCGTGCCAGGTCATGCGGATGAACAACGGTCCATAGTGACCGTAATCTGCCGGCCACCACGCCTGGCTATCGCGCATGACGGCACGTATATCTGCCTTTACCGCGGCAAAATCGAGTGTTTTGACGGCTGCACGATAGTCGAAATCACCGAGTGGGTTCGAACGTGTGTCGTGCTGGCGGAGGATGTCGAGGTTGAGGGCTTTGGGCCACCAGTCGTGGTTTTGGGTACCGGTGGTTGGGGTGGTGGTTGCGCCGTGGTACGGGCATTTGCCGGTTGTGTCGCTCATGTGTACTCCTATGGTGGGATAGACGCAGATGGGTACGGATATGTGCAGTGCGTTGGATGCGCTACTTAAAGTATACCGGGATTTGTCTGTGTGGGGGGAGTCTTGTGGCTGTTATTGCAAACACTCATCTTGGTCGCCTGCTGCTGAGATACGGCAAATTGGCACACAAACCCAGACGTAACCGCGGAGTCGCACATGATGGAGCAGAGGTATGATTCATGCCGACGCATCACCAGGCACGATTGACGCGCTATCTGATTGGTTCGGCACCACATGTATCGTGTTGATCAAGTCAAAGATCCTGGGTCAAGTCGATTACGATCCTTCGCTGGAGGATGGTACCGATCTGAGCACGGATGTCGGTTTCCAGAATTAGTCTCCCAGTATTCACCTCCCCCCTGTATGGATTTCCATACAGGGGGGCGTTTCTTTTCTTTGTAGAGAAAAGAGAATTATAATTGTCGTAATTCAATGTGGAGTTGCCCCATGACCACCTATGACCTGCTTGTCCTCGGCGAACTCAATGCAGATTTGATTCTGCGTGGCGACGTCGAGCCCGTTTGGCAACAACATGAAAAAATCGTCGATGACATGGCCCTTGTCCTCGGCGGTTCTTCTGCGATTTTTGCATGTGGTGCAGCGCGCCTTGGCCTTTCTGTTGCATATGTGGGTGTGTGCGGCGATGACACCATCGGTCGGTTTTGTATGGATGCACTGACCGCAGCAGGTGTCGATACGTCGCATTGCATCGTTGATCCCAAAGTCCGCAGTGGATTGACGGTGATTCTCCAAAAGCCCACAGATCGCGCCATGTTGACCTACGAAGGGGGCATTCCACTGCTCGCTGCGCGTATGATCCCGGCTACGTTGGTTGCGTCTGCCCGCCACTTGCATATTGGGAGTTACTACCTGCAACACGCCTTGCGACCGGGATTGCCGGGCATGTTCCAACAGATGCAGGCAAACGGCGGCACGACATCGGTCGACACCAACTGGGATCCTGCAGAGGTGTGGGCTGGACTCGATGCGCTGTTCCCCTATACCAACCTGTTTTTGCCCAATGATGCCGAAGCCTGTGCAATTAGTCGCCAATCCACCGTTGCAGGCGCATTACCCGTGTTGGCAGAGCAGGTACAGACGGTAGCGATCAAATGTGGTGCAGACGGTGCATATGGTCAGCACGGTACGTCGTTGGCACATGTGAACGCGATACAAACAGATTTTATCGACGCAGTCGGTGCCGGTGATTCGTTCAATGCCGGGATGGTGTACGGCATGTTGGCTGGTTGGTCATTGCAGCGTTCGCTCCAGCTCGGCGCTGTCTGTGGGTCGTTATCGACCCGCGCTGCCGGTGGTACCGCAGCCCAAGCGACCCTCGCCGAAGCACTCCCCTATCTGACTGAGGCAGACCATGCGTGACGTCATTGATGCCGTGCTCCGTTGGCAAGAACGCGGCGAACGCGTCGCCATGGCGACGGTCGTGCGCACGCTCGGCTCGTCGCCGCGTGGGTTGGCCGCCAAAATGGCTGTGACCGATCAGGGCAATATCGCGGGGTCTGTCAGCGGTGGATGTATCGAAGGCGCAGTGTATGACGCCTGTCAGCACGCCCTTAAAACCGGCACCGCAGCGTTGCTCCATTTCGGCGTGGCCGACGAACAAGCATGGGAGGTTGGGCTCGCCTGTGGTGGCACTATCGATGTGTTTGTCGCACCGTTGCCCCGTATTGATGCACTGCACGGGACCGACTGTACCAGCACCGTCGTGCAACGGCTGGTGGCACAACAGCCGGTTGTCTTGGCAACGGTGCTGACAGGGCCCGCGACCGGTCAACAGCTCATGGTCGCTCCAGACGTCGATGCACGCAGCGACATGGCTGACGGTGCCTTGCGTGACGCAATCATGACCCACGCGGGTGCCATGCTCGCCGATGGAGCACATGGTGTCCGTGCTATCGAAGGTGTCGACGTTTTTGTCGAGGTGTACCCACCACCACCGACCATCATCATGATCGGCGCGGTCCATATCTCGCTCGAGCTGACCGCCTATGCTGCGCAATTGGGCTTCCGTACCGTCGTTGTCGATGCGCGCGCTGCATTCGCCACTGCAGAACGGTTTGGGCACGCCGATGAACTCGTCCATGCATGGCCAGACGAAGCACTCGTAGGGCGCTTGCATCGCAACGTCGCGGTCGTCGTGTTGACCCATGACCCCAAGTTAGACGATCCGGCGTTGCTGGTCGCATTGCCCAGCGACGTACGCTATGTGGGTGCCTTGGGCAGCCGCAAGACCCACGCAGAACGAATCGAACGCCTCAGCGCTGCTGGCTTGACTGTAGCGGACGTCGCCCGCCTGCATGCGCCCATCGGGCTCGACATCGGTGGTCGCACTCCTGCCGAGATTGCCTTGAGCATCATGGCGCAGATTGTCGCTGTGTGGAACGGCAAAGCCGAGTGACCATGGTACCCAATGAACGCCATGACACGACCGTCGTTGCAGTGATACTGGCAGCAGGTCTCTCGCGGCGTCTGGGGCGTTCCAAACAATTGTTGCCGTGGCGGGGCACCACGCTGTTGGGCTACACCATTGATATCGTACGGGCGGCTGGAATAACCGACATAGCAGTAGTCCTCGGGCACGACGCAGTCGCGGTTCGCTTGGCGGTCGCAGATCGCCCCGTTGTTTTCATCGAAAACGCCGATTATGCGATGGGTCAAGGGACATCAGTAGCGTGCGGTGCACGCTGGGCACAGCAGCGCGGATGCCGGCGCGTGGTTTTTTTGCCGTGTGACCAACCGCTGTTGACCGCCACGCATCTGCTGACACTCCTCGCTGCGCACCCATCCGCCGCAGCATGTATGCCTCGGGTCGGCCAACAGCCCACCAGTCCCGTCGTCTGGGGCGCACAGGCCCTCGAGACCTTATCGCAGTTGAGCGGTCCAACGGGTGGGCGGCAACTGTTTGCGGCAGGGACGGTGGTTCCCACATTCGTCGATTTCGATGCCCCTGAATTACTCCGTGATATCGATACCCCAGAGGATTACGCAGCACTATGCGATATGTAACATGTCCTCCCGCTGCGGCTATCGGCCACATTGCCCGCACCAACATCAGTAATCATGCCGGCCAACGTATTGTTGCCAAAGGCCACCGTCTGACGCCGTATGATGTCACACGCTTGCACGACGAACACATCGCACTGGTCGATATTGTGATTGCTGATCCCGATGAAATCGACGAAAACCATGCTGCGGCTCACGTCGCCCGCCATACCGTAGGCAGCGGTGTACAGATTGCCGCTGCCCATCATGGTCGTGCTGACATGCATGCCAGCCACGCCGGAGTCGTGCGCATCGACATCGACGCACTCGTCCAGGCCAATCACAATCCCACACAGACGGTGGCGACCATCCGCGATGGTCAGGTGGTGCATGCCGGTCAGCGGGTCGCTTCGGTCAAAATATTGCCCTTTGCGGTGCCGCAACACGAGCTCCCCGTACACCATACAAGCGTTGTCCGTGTGCTCCCGTTTGTACGTCGTCGGGTCGGTGTTTTGGTCGTCGGTGCGGTGGCGACGTACGAACGCATCCGACAGAGTCATCTGCCGCCACTGCGTGATCGGCTGGCGTTGCTCGATGCGGCGGTGACGCGTGAAGAAGCATGCATCGCCGCAGCCAGTGACGTCGGTCGTGCGTTGCGTACGCTGGCCGCACACTGTGATCTGTTGATTTCTATCTCCGAAACATCCGTGATGGGAGTCGCCGAGGCCATCCCGGCAGGTGTCAGTGCTGCCGGAGGACAGATTATTCGTCATGGTGCACCTGTTGAACCGGGTAATATGATGCTGGTCGGCAACATCGATTCGGTGCCGTTCTTGGCTGCTCCTGGGTGTATCCGCAACCGTGCGCGCAACGTCGTCGACCTGTTGTTGCCACGGCTCATCGCCGATGACGTCCCAGACGCTGCCGCAATCGCTGCATGGGCGCATGGTGGATTGCTCGGAGGGAATGATGACTGATCTGCAACGAGGAACCCATGTCTTGGTCATCGACGACGAGCCCGAGATGTGTCACATCTGTGCTCGGGCCCTGCAATCACGCGGCTATCGGGTGACCACCACCTCTGATGCACACTCCGTCGCCGAGCTCTTGCTGCAAGACACGTATGATGTCATCCTCACGGATCTCAAAATGCCCGGTATGGATGGTCTTGCGGTCGCCCAAATGGTGCACGACCACGACCCTTCGGCTGCGATTGTGATGATGACTGCGTATGCGTCGTACGACCATCTTTTGCAAGCGATGCAATACGGTATCTCTGATTTCGTCCCCAAACCGTTCGATTTGACGCAGTTGTTGCTCGCCGTCACACAAGCGCTCCACCGTCGTGATGTCATCCGCGATAATGTCCGTTTGCGCGCCCTCGAAGCACTACGCATTGATAGCGAAGTACTCACCACAACCCTCGAGTACCGTACCCTGGTGCCGACAATACTCGGTCTGGCGGTGCGCTGGAGCGGCTGGCCGGTGGCGGCGCTGTTGGTCGGTAACAACAAAACACCCCTCACAACGGTAACCATGTCGGATCCTACCTGGACCATGACGGTTGCAGGCGTTGATTTTGCCCATCGGGTTTTGCACGAACGGACATTACAGACCGGCGATTTCGTCGCGTTTGCGTATGAGCATCAGAAGACCACCCTGACCATCGGCATCCCGTTGATCGCCAACGACATCCAAGCAGTGTTGCTTATCGGCACCGATGACCCCTTCCCCAATCTGCCATCGGTGAACGAGCTCTTGACACTCCTTGCGAAGCAAAGCATCGCCGCCCTCCAGAACGCAGACGTCTACGGTCACATGGCGGGGCTCTATCGCAAACAGCGCCAAATCGAAGCGATGAAGGATGAGTTCGTCGCGCTTGCGTCCCACGAGTTGCGCACCCCACTCACGATGGTCATTGGCTACACCGAGGTGTTGGCGCGCTCGCTCACGGGGACCGATCTCCACCAAATCGACGAAATACGCGCAAACGCCAGCCGCATGAAGCAAATCGTCGATACCCTCTCGGAGCTCCAGACATCGGGGACTACCGAAGCCCTCATCACCCAAGATTTCGATGTCGTTGCAATCATCCGTCAGGTCATTGAACAGGTAAATGAACGATACCCCCGCGTGAGTATTCAGTTGCAAACGCATCAATCAATCCTCCCCATCACTGCCGATGCTCGCTGGGTGCGCGTCCTGGTGTCGCAATTACTCATGAACGCCGCCGAACATGCGCGACGGGAGCGGGTCGATGTCATTGTCCAAGACACGGTCCGCCGTGATATGCCCGAGCCGGTATCGAGTGATCGGCGCCGCTGGCTGACGGTGACCGTTATCGATCACGGCATCGGTATCGCAGATCTTGATCAGTTGCACCTGTTTGCGCCGTTTGTGCAACTCGACGATTCGTTGACGCGCACGAGCACCGGGGCAGGGCTTGGCCTCGCGTTGGTCTATGACATCGTGCAGCGGATGGATGGATATGTGTGGGTGTCGAGCAAGGTCGGTGAAGGCTCGGTCTTTGCGGTGATGCTCCCGGTCTCGTGAAAAGACAATGTCGATTGCATGACAAAAAATCTCCGTTTACCATTCATTGTGACATGTGGTACTATTAGAAATGAATATATCTATAGCCCAAAACGTGTTGCGCTACCACGAATTGGATTGTAGGTATAGTACTTTGTGAAAGCGTTCATTAAGTCAGAGGGGCGTGTACATGTCAGTACGCAATGCCGCATTAGTGGCCCTCGTAATCGGCGCTGTCCTGTATGTCTTCGGGTTCAGTTTCCCCACGTTCCCGCCAGTCTCTGTGAAAGCAGAAGCATTGGCGTGTGTCGGCGGGTACATTGACGACGCGGGGCATTGCAGCAAAGAGACAGTGTTCCCGATTACAAACTCCCTGATCACCACACTCATCGTCGACGTGTTGTTGGTGCTGATGGTGCTGTTCGGAGCCAAGAACCTGATGGTTCCCCGTGGCTTCCAGAACTTCATCGAGTTGGTGGTGGGGTCACTCCACGATTTCGCCGTTGGGGTCGACAAAAAGAACGTAGCCAAGTTCTTCCCGTTTGTCGCGACAGCTTTTCTTTTGATTTTGCTGTCTAACTTCATCGGGCTCTTCCCAGGTGCTGGCAGCATCGGCCTATGTCAGAAAGTCACTGATCCCGCACGCATCGAGGCCATGGAGAAGAAGGTTATCAAGCCGACCAGCTTTGATACCTTGCCAATTCAATGTGACCATCACGAGCACGAAGAACTCGTGCCGTTCTTGCGTGCACCGACGGCTGACCTCAACATGACGTTGGCATTGGCATTGATTTCGGTCATTCTGATTGAGTATTTTGGTCTCAAAGCGCTGGGGCTGGAGTATCT
>CAIPUQ010000181.1 GCA_903868295.1 uncultured Roseiflexaceae bacterium | reverse complement strand
CATCAGTGCCGCACCAGACGCAGCGTTGAGGGTTACTCATCGTGATCCACCGCCGGGTTGATGGCGATCGCATGCACGCCAGCGCGGATTGGTTGTGCGTCTGGGACCAGATGCAACCGCGTATCATTGACCGTCACATGCCAGCGCGGCCCGTCATGCTGCCATGCAACCTGGGTGACCGGCGTCTTGGCGGCAGTCGCGATGTCGTTGAATATCTGCGCCAGCGTGATGTCTCCGTGGGCCGCGGCCTGGGTAACATGCAACACCGGTGCCTGCCATTGGGTAATGCAGGCGGTCAAATCCGTATCGCTGAGGCTCGTCCCCGCCGCATGCAGTGCCATTGTGGCAATGGGCTGCTCGTCGAACTTGCGCCACTGGATCGCGTGTGGTGTCACCCGCATTTGTGCCGGACAACCAAACGTCAGCGCGTCGATGACACAATCCGTGACTGCATGTACGACCTGGTGTTGGTACGCGGGACTGGTCGCTCCATAATCAGGACTGCGCCGTGTGCCGCTGGCAACCAGGATGACCTCGACTGGGGTGATGGGGTGCAGATTAATATGAAAGGTCAACGAGCTGACGTCGATGCGCTCGGGATGCTCGATGTCACAGACGACAAGGGCCAGCAGACAGTCTTCGCCACGGAATCCGACCGCATGCACCATCAGCGGGGTACCGACATGCGCAAATGTCGCATGACCGGCACGTTCTGTGGCATCAGGGTCAATTGCGCGGCTGGCACTCCCGACAAACCAATCTGTCGTATTCATCGTAGACCTTCATTACAGAGTTATTTAGTCCATTTTACCGTACTGCACCGGGCGCTGCCGTGCCGGAACCGAATAATTGGTCAATCCAGGATGCATTGGTGCGGCGTAAGTCGTGCCAGACTTCTTCGACATGCAACGCATCGGGGCCGAGCGGATTGCTCAACAACGCCTGCATGGCGAGTACTTGGTTCCCTTCGACGGCTGCCCGGATGGTCAGTTGCTCGTACACTTTGACCTGGCTCGTCAATCCGTGCATGACTGGTGCCAAGGGTGCATGGCGTAGGGGATGCGCGCCGGTACGATCGACCATGCACGGCACCTCGACGACCACATCTGCGGGCAAGTCGGGCAAGGCACCATCATTGCGCACATTGACGACGTGCGTCGCGCCGTCTCCGAGGTGGTGCGAGCAGATCAGGGCTGCTGCGGCGGTCGAGTAGTAGGCGCCGCCACGTTCCATCAGCTCTGCCGGCTTTTCGCACAGATGGACATCGGCATAGCGTTCGATGAGGCGTCGTTCGACGTCCATGACCACCTCGGCGCGGGTGGGGATGCCGCTCTGTTGTTGGGCGACGATGGCTTTGGTCAGATAGAAATAATCCAAATACCCGCTGGGTAATGCCTGTAGCATCCCGATGAGTTCTGCGGGCACATGCACGCCATCACTGCCGCGCAACTCGTCCATGCGCTGGGTCAGGATGTCGGCCGTGACATCGCTGCCACCGACCGTGATGCGCCGGATCCAGTTCAAATGATTGAGTCCGACTTGTTCTATCTGTACTTCTGCCGGGTCGACGGCCAGCGATTTGGCGATACCGCGTTGGGCAGTCATGGCATTGTTGCACAACCCGATGACCTTGACGCCGCCGTGGCGGACCAGTGCTTCGGTGATGATGCCTGCAGGGTTGGTGAAGTTGACCAGCAGGGCATCGGGACAAAATGCACGCATATCGGCGGCGATGTCGAGCATGATGGGGATGGTTCGTAGGGCTTTGGCAAAACCACCCACGCCGGTCGTCTCCTGGCCAATGAGGCCATGCCGGCGCCCGAGCAGTTCGTCGCCGTGGCGGGCAGATTGGCCGCCCACCCGGAGCTGTGTGATGACATAGTTGGGTGCACGCTGCAATGCCGCCCGCCGATCTGCGCTGTCTTGGATGACAAACTGGCCGCCGTGGTGTGCCACCATGCGCCGGCAAAAAGCGGAGACGACCGTTCTGCGCACGTCGTCGGGATCGACCAGGGTGACCGTCGTCAACCCCAAATCTGCAGCGCGGCCAATCAGGCCATCAATGAGTTCGGGTGTGTAAGTGCTCGCGCCACCGATGACCACAATATGCATATACATTAGCTCCTACTGGCAGGCATGCGCACAGATGCGAGTCCGAATTGTTGCAGTGCCTCGTCAGCGCAAACGAAGTGCGTTCTGAGCCGAATCACATCTGATTTTCATCTGCGTATGCCACTATATGTGGACAAATCATTGCGTTTTCATACCAAATATGGTATGATACCAGACGGTTAGCTCTTCTTTTCGTAAGAGAAAGTTGGTGTCGCGTGGATAAACCAATCAGTCCACCCCAACAGAACATCCAGAGCGAAAACGAACCAAATGTCGTTACAGCCCACAGCGACGTTGATGATATTTTCCCTGCCGGAGTTGCCCACATCGTCGACGAAATCCCCGAAGACGAGCTCGCTCACATCGAGGCCGATGCCACCGCAGATACCGACAGTGATGTCGACGATTCGGTGCGGCTGTACCTACGCGACATCGGTCGTATCGACCGGCTGAAGTCTATTGTAGACGAAAAGAAACTGGCGTACTTCTACGAGACCGGCCTGCGTTCTGCGGTCATCGGGAGTTCGATCCAAGACGACGACGATGACTATCCGCACGGCACTGCCGCTGCGGGGTACCCTGCAGCTCTCGAAGAGTCAATCGCCACGGGTGATGCCACGACGGAGTTGGCGGCACTCCCCGAAAGCTATATCACCAAGCTCCGTGCAAACCTCGGCAAGCGTCTGTACTACGTCTACATGATTGTGTATGTATGTAGTCACGATGTCGACCCCAGTCGCATGTTGGACCACCCCGTCATCGGGCCGTTGCTGGCTGCTGACCCCGAGCTCCAAGATTTCTTCATCCCACAGCCCGATGCCAAAACCGAAGACAAGACCGGGTACGAAAAGCATTCACTCAATAAACCCGATGCACGCTACTATGACAAATTGTGTGTGTTGGCATGTATCGGTGTCGAAGACATCGTCGAAAAGATTGGACGTCGTGACGGGACGGGTGTTGACTTTACTGCACGGGTCCGTCTGATTGCACTCTATCTGTTCTGCAAGCAAGCAAACGGCTACGATGTGCATCACGCCGCGACCCCAGAGAGTGTCACCGACAAGTATCAGCGCATCATGGCTGATTATGCATTGCCCTGGCAGCCTGCCGGGATGGCGGTGCTCGCTGAACCGGCCGTCAGCGAACGTGATTGGTCACGGGCTGCCGACGAGTCGAGCGGCGATTCGCTGGAGGCACTCCAGAGCATTTTGACCGCTGCCAGCGTGTGGATCGCCAACGAAGGGCCCAACGCGCGCGAAGTGCTCATCAATGCAAACCTCCGCTTGGTTGTCTCGAACGCCAAAAAATACCTCGGCCGCGGGATGTCGATGCTCGACCTCATCCAAGAGGGGAGCATCGGATTGATGCGCGCCACCGAGAAGTATGAACAGCGCCGTGGCTTTAAGTTCTCGACCTATGCCACCTGGTGGATCCGTCAGGCCATCACCCGCGCAGTGGCAGACCAGAGCCGCACGATTCGCTTACCCGTGCATGTGGGCGAGACTATCAATCGCCTGATGCGTACCGCAGCCAACATCCAACAAAAGACCGGCCGGGACGCATCGCCCGACGACATCGCCGACGAGCTACAGATGCCGGCTGACAAAGTCCGCCGGATCCTCGATGCGTCACGCCAGACGCTGTCGCTCGAGACACCGGTCGGCAACGACGGCGACGCCAATTTGGCAGACTTCATCGAAGACTACCACGGCGCTACCCCTGCCGAGACTGCGACCCAAACGTTGCTCCGTGAGCGCCTCAACGACGCACTCACCCGCTTGCCCGAGCGCGAGCGTCGCATCATCCAATTGCGCTTTGGGCTCGAAGACGGGCGCTCACGCACCCTCGAAGAAGTCGGCCGCGAGTTCGGTATCACCCGCGAGCGCACCCGCCAAATCGAAGGCGAAGCCCTGCGCAAACTGCGTCATCCCGGCGTCGCCCGTGGGTTGCGGAGCTTTCTCGAATAGCCCATGCACCTGCGTGCATGGTTGGTTTGTACGGGCGAGGTCAAATGTACGGGCGAGGTATACCTCGCCCTTGTTTGTGCCTGATGTACCTCGCCCCTAGCTGGGTGTTGGTTCAGCGAGCGAGGTCGTCATGCCCCGCGAAGCGGGGTACTCGCCCCTAGCCGTTGATACCTGATATACTATTCGAAGCAGCGACGTCGCTCAGACGGCGCGTTTTTTGACACGAAATAGGAGCGGATGCACATGCAAATCTATCTGGATACCGCGAACATCAAAGAAATAGCCGAAGCAGCCACCTGGGGCATTCTGAGCGGCGTGACCACCAATCCATCGTTGGTCGCCAAGGAACAGGGCATCGACCACAAGACGCTCATCACCGAGATTACCAAGTTGGTCGACGGCCCCATCAGCGCAGAAGCAATCTCGCTCGACGCCGCTGGCATGATTCGCGAAGGCCACGAGTTTGCAACCTGGCACCCCAACGTGATTGTCAAAGTGCCCGTCACGCCCGAAGGCCTCAAGGCGGTCTATGCCTTGGCCAAGGACGGCATCCGCACCAACGTGACCCTCTGCTTCAATGCCACCCAGGCACTGTTTGCGGCCCGCGCAGGCGCTTT
>CAIPUQ010000180.1 GCA_903868295.1 uncultured Roseiflexaceae bacterium | reverse complement strand
GCCAAATCGGCATCGGCTTTGGTCGCCACCACCTGGGCATAATACTTGAACTCCGGCGGTGACCCATAGCTTGAGGTCATGTGTACCTCGAGCATTTTGTCGGGATTGCTGAATTCTTTGGTCTGCGTATCTGCCACACAATGAAAATTGGTCAGGATGATGCCTTGTGGATCGATGATGGTGCCAGTACAGCCACCAGACTGCAGATATTGATCGTCGAGACTGACCAACTCCACCACACTCGGGGCAATATCAGTCACCGACGCAAAATCGCCGGTCGCATAGGGGAGCTCGGCTTCTGTCGTTGCACAGCCTGCCAGCGTTATCGATATGACCAGTGGCAGCAGCAGCCTGCGCACCATGTGATTAGCGGTTTGTCGTGTAGCCATCGAGCACCTCCTCAAACCCATCATCTGCCTGCCACAATGCGCTACTCACCTGGGCACTGATTGCGTGGTGCCGTGCCGGGGTGCGCACAGGCCAGGTGCGATTGCTCAGCAACGCCCAACAGTAGCCACGTGCAGGCACAATCGCAACCAGCGGCCCCGTAAACCCCGTGTGCGCTGCCGTTGCACCGACCGCCGCCCCCATAAATGTGTCACGCGCGACCATCCACCCCAATCCACAACCCAACTGTCCCGCGGGACTCTGGTTCGTGACCGCCGTCTGCGCCAACGCGCGTGGGATCCCCCACGGCGACGTCCCGTTCAGGGTCGCGAGCCAGCCTTGCCCGAAGCGGATGGCGTCTCCGACCGGCCCAAAGAGCCCCGCATGCCCGCTGACCCCACCCAACACGGCGGTGCTCTCGTCGTGGACGGTCCCGTGCACCACGCCGCGGATCGGGTCGCGTTCGGTAGGCGGGATCTGCGTCCACAGGGTCATGGGCGGGTTGAACTGCGTCTGGAGCATCTGTGCCGGTTCGAGCACCAACACCCGCAACGCATCGGCCAATGCCAGTCCCGTGACCGTGCTAATGACCCGCCCCAGCAACAACGAGTTCACGTTGGCATAGGCCACCTGTGTACCCGGTGGGCTGCTGGGGAGCATGGCCAATACCGTCTGCCACAACGCATCTGCGCCCTGCTGCGCAGCCGTCGACAAGCGCACATCGAGGCCCGCGGTATGGGTCAACAAATGCGCGATCGTCACCGCTGTCGCCATGGTCGGCACATAGCGGGCAACAGGATCCAGCAGTGCCATACGCCCCGTGGCAATGAGGCGCAGTGCAGCAGTCGCACAGACGATTTTGGTGAGTGACGCCCAGTCGTACAGGGTCTCGCTGGTCACCGCAGTGGTGTGCGCATCGTATTGGTGAAAGCCATAGGCGCGCTGTCGCATCGACCCATCCGGCATGCCCACGGCATGCACTGCACCAGGGAAGACTCCCTGCACGACCCCGGCGGTCATCATCGTTGCTATCGCAGCACGAGCCATCATGGCGTCGGTGCACACGCCGGTCGCGCCGTCAACCACCCACCGGCACTGACATTCACCCCGTTTGCCTCACCGGTACCGGTCGGGTTGTTTTTGGGGTGGTACGGCCCCATGGCGGCATTCCACCAATTGGTGCGTGCGTCCAACCCGACATTACTGACGACGACACGCGGTGGCCCGTACACCACACGGTGCCCCGAAAAGACACTCTGGCGCACGGTCAAGCCAATCCCGGGCACCGATGGACCGGTACTGTCGATGCGCAAGGCACTATCGCCACCGTGGAAGGTGGTGCACTGCACTGCTCCGGTAATCGTTCCATCGTTCAGCAAGACCACATTGGTCCCACTCGTCCCGACCAGATTAGCGCCGGTCATGTCGAACTGGAGCTGCGACAGTGCATCCGTCTGGTCGACTGCTATCTGCGTTCCGCTCCCACCGCTGTTGGGGCCGATCCGGCTCGCCTCGACCAAGATACTGCCGTTTGCCGTATACGTGGCATCGATGAGCGCTCCAAAAGCAACATCATTATCTCGGATTGTGCTCTTTTGCAGCGAAAACACTGCATCGGTGAGGCGAATATGACCGCGGTTGTTTTTGAGTTCACTATCTGCGATGCGCAGTGTCCCGATCTCGACCGACATCAACGTTCCCGCTGCGCCACCGTTGGTGATAACGCTATCATTGACCGTCATCACGCCGTCTTCGCGCACATACACCCCACCCCAAGGTTGCGCTGTCTCGTTTGCATTGGTCAAATAGACGGGCTGCGCCTTGGTGCCGTTCAAACGGAAGGTACCATCGACATATATCGACACACCGGCCGACATTTTGATGGTTGTATTGGGCTCGACGATGAGTAGTGAACCAGCAGGAATCAATATATCTTTGGTAACCGCGCGCAACCCGCTCCATGTAACCGAGCCGCTGACAACATCAAACGGCGGAACCGTGGCGGTCGGTACGACCGTCGGCTCGGCAGTTGCCTCAATAATGACTTGTTCTGTCGCAAAGACCTCAGGCGTCGCCGTCGCTGCATCAAACATCGGATCAGGGATAGGGGTTGGTTCAGCGAAAGATTCGTCCGGAGTAGCCTTCGCATCAGGATATCCATAATCAGGCGTCGGATTATAGTCTAGGTCTGCGGGTATTGTTGCTTCGGTGTTATCGGGTGGTGGGATAACTTCGGTCGGAAAAACTTCTTGCTCAGGTTCGACGTATTCCATCGTCGCGGTGGGGACTTCTTCCGCTTCATCGAGCGGGACCTCGTCTTCGTACCCTGCAGGGGTCAACAGCAAATAATCGGTACTAATCCGCGGTCGTTTGCCGATGGCTGTCGCCGTCGGCGCTGGATTTGCAGGTTGCTCGGCACCTTCTGCCGGCACATCACCT
>CAIPUQ010000179.1 GCA_903868295.1 uncultured Roseiflexaceae bacterium | reverse complement strand
GCAGACGCCTGCCGTCTACGGCTGGCAACAGCTACGCATCGCGCGACGTGGCCAAATAGACCGGGTGCGCACGGGCCTGCAGGCGCCCTGTGCGGTGGCGGGGCTGGATGTCTGGGTGGCAGTCGACGGGGCGGTGCAGATCTGTGCCGATGCCGCACCGCTGCCCACGCGCCCCTGACAAAAACCCCCGTCTGCAATGCAGACGGGGGTGGAGCAAAGGGTAGGATTATTTCGCCACGGACACCGACGAACCGCCTTTGGCGGCCGAGAGTTGGATGGCGTCCCACAGGCGGGCCATACGCAAGCCGACTTCGGGTGGGCAGGGGTTGGCCGCGCCGGCACGCACGCCGAGGAACTGCTCCCACACACCCAAAGACGCAGGCGTGACCACCGGCGTGACCGGTGTGCCGCCCTTGTGCTGAATAGCCAAGCTTTCACCCCAGACGCCGGTGTAGAGGATGCCCTTGTCGCCAAAGACACGGATGTCGGATTCGCACGACTCCATTGCCTCGCCACAGCCGTGGAGCGAGACGAGGATGCCGGATTTGAGGCGGGCAATTACCACACCCAGCGTCTCGACCGGGCGGCCTTGATTGTCGAGGTAGGCGGCCACTTCGGCCACATCCTCGCCGGCCAAATCGACGGTGGTGTTGAGCAAATGGGCGCCGGTATCGAACAAGAACCCACCGCCGGCCCTTGCCGGGATCTGGCGCCAGGTGTTGACGGTGTTGACACCCCAGTTTTGCCAGACCACGCCGCTGATGGTCTTGATGGTGCCGATGTCGCCGTTGCGCAGCATGGTTGCCGCTGTGCGTACATTGGGCGACAGACTGCCGGGGAACGCCACTACGAGCAACTTGCCGGATTTGTCGCGCGCCGCAATCAGGCTCTCGGCCTCGCGGCCGGTCATCACCATGGGTTTTTCGAGCAGCACGTCGATGCCGGCCTCGAGGCAGGCTTTGGTCTGATCATGGTGGAACACATGCGGCGTGATGATGAAGGCCGCATCGATCTGGCCGCGCTGGTCACTGAGCAATTTGGCCAAATCGGGCTGGTTCGGCGGCACGGGTACGCCGGCTTCTTCGAACATCGCGGCGGTTTCTTCGTAGGCCTGTGCCGATGGCTCGCAGACGACACTGATGGTCGTGGTGGCCTGCATTTTGAGCATGTTGCGGATGTGATGGCGAGCCATGCCGCCGCAGCCAATCATGACGGTTCGCGTTTTGGACATCATTGTCTCCTTATTGGGTGTATTCGTGCCTGCATTGTACCAGCGCTTTAGCCACGCCCGACAAACGGCATGTTGGTCGCCATAATGGTCTGGAACAACACATTGGCACTCAATGGTAACTCGGCCATCTGGACAATCGCTGTGCCCACGTGGGTGACGTCCATCAGCGGCTCGGCGACTACCGCGCCATGTGCCTGCATGATGCCGCTGCCCATGCGTTCGGCCATTTCGGTCGCTGCGTTCCCGATGTCGATTTGGCCCACGGCGATGCGGTAGGCGCGGCCGTCGAGGGCTGCCGTTTTGGTCAAGCCGGTGACCGCATGTTTGGTCGCGGTGTAGGCAATCGAATAAGGCCGTGGGGTCGTTGCCGATATCGATCCGTTGTTGATGATGCGCCCACCCTGCGGAGTTTGTGCCTTCATGACGCGGAACGCCTGCTGTAGACAGTAAAACATCCCGTTGAGGTTGACCTCGACCGTGGCCTTCCAATCGTCGATGTCGAGCTCGTCAATGGGCACGGCCGGCGCACCGCGACCGGCGTTGTTGAACAACAAATCCACACGCCCATACTGCGCGACCGCTGCGTCGAACAGCGCTCGCACCTGTGCCGGTATGGTCACATCGGTGGGTACCACCAGTATCTGCGCGGGCGCGACGGCGTCGCGGGCGACCGCATGCAGTCGGTCGGCGTTACGACCGGCGAGCACGACGTTCCAACCCGCAGCACACAACGCCAGACTGGCAGCACGACCGATGCCGCTACCGGCACCCGTCACAATGGCGGTTTTTGGGGTCTGCATGTGCAGTACCTTTCTCGTTGACGATGGCATGATGATGAGAAAACCAAAGGGTCGGAGGCCTGGGATGCGTCTCCGAATGTGCACGGTCGGGGCGGTTGGGGTGGTGTGCGCGGCCATGTGACGCAAATCCCCCGGTTGCCCGGACGTGGGCAAGCCGGGGGATGGAGCGACTGCGTCGCGTTATGTGGCCGATGGTTTGCGCAAAATAAAGAAGTAATACGGAGCGTCGGCGGGTGCAGGGGCATTGTACAGCGGGCGCAAGATCGGCTCCCACAGCCAGTTGAGGGTGAACGGCGCCGCCAAAATCCAGCGGCCCAGGTATTTGCGGGTGAGCAGCGACGGTGCAGCCAGGTAGTGGCTCAGGTCAAACAGCGCGAGTGCCTCGTCGCTGAAATACGGGCGACAGGACACAACCTCAAAGCCGGCTTCTTCGAAGCGGGCGCTCCAGTCGGCCTTGCTCAAGGTGTTGCGGTGTACCGACACTTTGTTGAACCAGCGGCCGTAGATGCCGCCGTCAAATCCCAGTGCGTTGAGGATTTTGGTGCCCAACAACTGCTCGGGGAAGCGGTTGCCGACCACCGATGCGACGAAGTGCGCACCCGGCTTCATGGTGCGGAACGTCTCGGCCAATGTCTCTTTGAGGGGCAACACGTGCTCGAGCACACAATTGCTGAATGCCGCTTCGAAGGTGTTGTCCGCAAACGGCAACTGTTTGCCGTCGGCGATGCTCAGTCCCTGATAGACGCCGCGTGCTTGTGCCTCGAGCGTGTCGCTTTTGATGGGGTCGATGCCGTAGATCTTTTTGCCGGGGAAGACGATCTGGGCAAAGGTACCGTCACCGCTACCGACGTCGAGAATGGGCTCGGGCATGGTGGGGGCCGTCTCGGCAAAGAGACGGGCTTCGATCATCCGAATCATCACCCGATGGGGCGGCAAGGTCATCAAATGCGGGGTGAGGAAGTCTTGGGTGGTCATCTCAATTGCTCCTTGACAAGCGCTGGAACAACGCTTCGTAGGCGGTCACGGTCCGGTCAGTACTGAAGCGCGCCGCGATTTCGTCGCGACTACGCTGGAATCGCTGGGGGTCGGCGATAATCGTCAAAATCGCATCGCCGAGTGCATCCGAATCACCGATGGGCACAACAAGCCCCATCCCGGTCTGGGTGGGGGGTTGTCGCACGCCGGGGAGGTTCGACGCTATCGATGGCGTGCCGCAGAGCATCGCCTCGACTTGGACCAGGCCAAACGACTCGGTCGAGTTGAGGCTGGGCACGGTCACCACATCGCAGACGTGGAAGAATGTCGCGAGTTCGCGTTGCGACAGCGTACCCACGAACGTCCAATTGTTGCGGTACTTCTCGAACAGCGGCGCCAATCGGCGCGCGTAGGCTTCTTCGCCCAGCACTTGTTCGAAGGGGCCGGCAAAGAGCACCCGGGCGTCGGGATGAGCGGCGATGATTTTGGGCATGGCATCGAGCAGGACTTCGACGCCCTTTTCGGCTGCCAACCGGGCTGCCATCCCGATTACCGGACCGGTCAGGTTGTAGCGTTGTTTGAAGGCTTCGACATCTGCCGGCGACGAATCGGGGATTTCGACCGGCGGGGGGATAATCTCGACCTTGGATTTGAAGCGTGACAAGTAGGGCGAATGGCTGGCGAAGTCTTCGGTGTAGGCGACGATTTTGGTGGCCAGCGAGCCTGCCGCGTTGTTGGCGACTTGCACGACTTTGTCGACGATGCGGTTAAACGCGCCCGGCGGCAGTTGCAGGTCACAGTGATAGGTGAGGACCACCGGTTTGCCCAACAGGCGCCCGCGTAACGCCAGCCCCGGCGCATCGAACTGCGGCATATGCAAACTGAGCACGTCGTGCGACAGAGTCAGTCGGGTCGCCTCGAGCCCAAAGGTGGGCATGATGACGCCCTTGCTGATGCGGGCGGCCACTGGCACACGCACCACATGGACCCCATGGAGCACTTCTTCGCGGGGCAGGCTTGAGTCGTATTGTGACGTCAGTACCGTGACGTGATGCCCACGGGCTGCCAGGCCGACCGCGAGCCGTTCGGCATAGATGGTCAGGCCACTGGTGTAGGGTCGATAGTAGGTAAGGGCGACCAGTACGCGCATAGGTTAGCGTCTTTCGATTTCGTCACGGCTGGCGGCGACCCAGTTCCACAAGCGTTCGATGCCCTGGTGAACATTGACCGAGGGCTTCCATTGCAGGGCGGCCATCGCACGGTCGACATTAAGGATGCAGACCTTTTGATCGCCGGGTCGCCAATCTGCAAAGGCAGGGTCGACCACCGGGCTGCCATTGAGTGCATCGAGGATGGGGCGGAACTCGCGCCAGATCGAGATTGTGTAATCGGGTCCACCGCCCACATTGAAGATCTCGCCGGCCACATGGTCGATGCGCAAAATCGCCTGCCGATAGGCGTTGACCAGGTCGTCCACATACAACAAATCGCGGACCTGCTTGCCGTCGCCATAAATCGACATCGGCCGTTTGAACTGCGTGGCGATGATGAAGTGGGCTGCCCAGCCCTGGTCTTCGACGCCGAACTGGCGCGGACCGTAGATGGCAGACTG
>CAIPUQ010000178.1 GCA_903868295.1 uncultured Roseiflexaceae bacterium | reverse complement strand
GTCGACGGACTGCGTAAGGGTACGTACGATGTTGCAATGAGCGGTCCCGTTCAGACAGCAGAGTTACTCGCTATTCCGGGGCTTCAAGATTTCGGGTACACCATCCGTCTCGTACCAACTGGCGCCTTATGGGTTTTGCAAAAATAAAGGAAACACGCATGCGTCGCTCTTCGATTCTCTTTGTGTTGCTCACGAGCATTTTCGTTATGTCGTGTGGCACTCTGTCGCAACTCGCCGACACTGCCATACCCACCGCTCAAACAATTATCGTGACAGCCACGCCTGAAGCACAGCCAGTCGCCGAGCCGACCGCCGAGCCGGCGCTCGAACCCGAACCAACCAGCACCACATCGCTGGGTGAATCAACGCTCATTGCAGTGCAGGCCCGTGGCGTCCTCCGCTGCGGGGTGAACGCCGACCTGCCTGGCTTCGGTCTGTATGACGCGGTACGCAAGCGCTGGAGTGGGTTCGATGTCGACTTCTGCAAAGTCATCGCAGCAGCGGTATTGGGCGACCCGACCAAAGTCGAGTACATCCCCGTTACCACCGCCGATGGGCCCAACGAGCGCATGAACGCGGTCCGCACCAAATTAATCGATGTGTTGATCCGCAATACTACCTGGACCGCCTCACGCGATGGGGCACAACTGATGTTTGCGCCTACCACGTTCCACGACGGCCAAACCTTTTTGGTGCGTGCCGACAGCGGCATCAGTACACTCGCAGACCTCGCCGGCAAACGGATCTGTGCTTCCAGCGGGACCACAAGTGTGTTGAACTTGCGCGACGATTTCGCAGCGCGTGATATCTCGTTCGATTTGATCGAAATCGATGGCGAAAAACTCTACAGCACCTACGCAGACGGTGAGTGTGATGCCGTCACCAGCGATAGTAGTCAATTGTCGGTACAGCGCGTCAACCTCAAGAATCCCGATCAGCATGTGGTGTTGGGCGACCGCATCTCACGCGAGCCGCTCGGTCCCGTGGTAGCCGAAGGTGATGATCAGTGGTATGACATTGTCAGCTGGAGCGTCTACGCGACCATGTATGCCGAAGAATTGCGGATCGACCGGAGCAATGTCGACGAAGCACTGGCAACGAGCACCGACCCACGTGTGCTCCGCTTGCTCGGTGTAGAGGGCAAAATTGGAAGTCAGTTCGGCCTGTCACCAGATTTTGCGTACCAGATTATTGCGCAAGTGGGCAACTACGGCGATATATATAACGACAACCTCGGTCCTGACACGACATTCAACATCGACCGCGGTCCCAACAAAGCATGGAACCTCGGCGGTGGTGGGGTGCTCGCGTCGCCTCCCTTCCGCTAAGCGACGAGCAACACGCCCCCGCTTTTGGCGGGGGCGTTTTTTTGTGTATTGAGTCAACCAAAGGACGCGTGCTGTATGATGCGGTGCCTAGCCCAGACGTACTTTAACTGGGGATATAGAATGCTGCCAAGCCTGCAATGTGCTCGGGCGTTGTGCGGCAGCACCCGCCGACGATACGGGCACCGGCGTCGACCCAGGCACGGGCTGCGTCAACATAGTCGGTGCACGACACAGTGCCTGACCAGGTCTTGGAGACTGCATCGTACGTCTCGCCCGAATTCGGATATGCAACGATGGGTTTATCGGTGTGCTGGGCAAATCGACGCACGATGTCGGTGACAAATCGTGGGTCCGTACAATTCACGCCGACGGCCTGTACACAATCGTAGGTTTGTAAGCACTGAGCGATGGCTTCGATTGATTGGCCCGCGTTGCAATGCCCACCGTCGCGACAACTCATTGCTATCCAACACGAAAGTCCGGGGAACATTGCAATGCACTGTGCCAGCGCTTCGGCCTCGAGGAGGTCGGGGATGGTCTCGCACGCAATGAAATCGACACCGGCAGCAGCGAGCGTCTGGATACGTGGGAGATGAAAGGCTTTCAACTGCTCGCTGGAAAGTCCATAGTTGCCGCGGTATTCGCCGCCATCTGCGGTGTACGCACCGTATGGTCCAACAGAGCCTGCTACTAACCGGCGTGACGAAACCTCTGGGTTGGCGTCATGCCACGCACGACAGGCGGTCTGTGCGAGTTCTACGGATCTGCGTATTGCTGCATGCGCGTCTTCAGGAGCATAGCCATGATTCAGATACCCGGGAACCGTCGCTTGATAGCTTGCGGTAATCAGGATGTGTGCGCCCGCAGAGAGGTAATCACGATGCACGCGTTCGATGCGTTCTGGTTCTGTCAGCAGGTATCGGGCCGACCATAATGCATGCTGCAAATCAGCACCATGCCGTTCGAGCTCGGTCGCTAATGCGCCATCGAGGATGACGACGCGATGGTCAGTCAAGAGTTGCTGTAGTGTCATTTGGCGCTCCAAGTGGGCAATTGTGACATCTGCATGATAAACGCGCTCGACCCATAGAACGCATGTCAGCGCATTCTAAAGCCACCGTATGCTATACTATACACAAGTTTTTGGAGGAGACGTATGGATCATTTATCGAATCTCGAAGCCGAAAGCATACATATTTTCCGCGAAGTTGCAGCGACGTTCGAGCGTCCAGTGATGATGTATTCCGTCGGCAAGGATTCATCAGTACTGTTGCATCTTGCGCTGAAGGCCTTCTACCCGTCATTGCCACCGTTCCCGATTTTGCATGTGGATACGAGCTGGAAATTCCGCGAGATGATTACCTTTCGCAATCAGCGCATGGCAGAACTCGGGGTCAAATCACTGGTCCACCGCAACGAAGAGGCAATTGCCAAAGGCATTAACGTTTTCAACAACGATTCGAGTGTGCACACCCACGAACTCAAGACCGTGGCTTTGCGCCAAGCGCTGGACATGCACAAATTCGATTGCGCAATCGGCGGTGCACGACGTGACGAAGAGCGTTCACGCGCCAAAGAACGCATTATGTCGTTCCGCAATCAACACCATCGCTGGGACCCGAAGCGTCAACGCCCAGAATTATGGCATCTCTACAACACCAGGATTGCGCCGGGCGAAAGCGTCCGCGCCTTCCCGATCAGCAATTGGACAGAGCTCGACATTTGGCAGTACGTCAAACGCGAGAACATCCCCGTCGTTCCGCTCTATTTTGCGAAAGAGCGACCGACCGTGATTCGTGACGGTCAAATCCTGATGGTCGATGATGATCGAATGCCGTTGTTGCCGGGCGAGAAGCCACAAATGCGCATGATACGCTTCCGAACGCTTGGGTGTTACCCGCTCACAGCGGCTGTTGAATCAACGGCAGCAACCATCGACGAAGTCGTGTACGAGACATTGAGTGCACGGACATCTGAACGCGCGGGTCGCATGATCGACTATGACAAACCAGGCTCGATGGAGCAGAAGAAAATCGAAGGATACTTCTAATGCAACAAATCACCCTAGATAGCCAGCGCAGTTTGCTCCGTTTCTTGACCTGCGGGAGTGTCGATGACGGCAAATCGACGCTCATTGGGCGGTTGTTATATGATGCGCAACTGATTTTTGAAGATCAATTACGTGGTATTCATATAGAAAGTCAGCGCAAACTCGGAGATGTCGACGCACTCGATTTGTCACTCCTCGTTGACGGCTTACAGGCCGAGCGCGAACAGGGCATCACCATTGATGTAGCCTATCGGTTTTTTTCGACGGCGAAGCGCCGCTTCATCGTCGCCGACACTCCCGGCCACGAGCAGTACACACGCAATATGGCGACGGGCGCATCATCTGCAGACCTCGCTGTGCTTTTGGTCGACGCACGCAAAGGCCTATTGGTCCAGACGCACCGCCATAGTTGCATTGCATCGTTGCTCGGTATCCGCCATGTGGTGTTGGCAGTCAACAAAATGGACTTGATGGAGTACAGCGAGGACGTTTTTCGTACGATCGAAAAACAATATCGTGAGTTCGCAAAGCAACTCAACTTCACCAGTATTACTGCCATCCCGATGTCTGCATTGCTCGGTGACAACGTGTTCAAACACAGCACGAACATGCCTTGGTACCAAGGGCTCACGTTCATGTCGTACCTCGAAGAAGTTAACGCCGATACCGTGCACGAAAATGAACCATTCCGTATGCCAGTGCAATGGGTCAATCGACCACATCAAGACTTCCGTGGATTCAGTGGGACCATCGCAGGTGGCACCGTGCATGTCGGTGACGAGATTGTCGTGCTCCCGGCGGGGACGCGTGCAGTCGTGCAAAACATCGTCGAATACAAAAACGAACGCACCCAGGCAGGTCGTGGCGAAGCAATCACTCTGGTCCTCGACCGCGAAGTCGACGTGAGTCGCGGCAATGTACTGAGTAGTGTGGTATCGCCGGCTTCGATTAGCGATCGCGTCGAGGCACACGTCATATGGATGCATGAACAGCCAGTCCAAGCCGGGAAACAGATGCTGTGTAAACTCGGTACCGCGCTCATCCCTGCGGTAATCACCAAGATTGCCAGCAAAATCGATGTCAATACAATGGAATCGCTCCAGACCGATAGCCTTGCGATGAACGAAATCGGTGTTTGTGTAATCCAGTTCGAGTCCAAAATCGGGCACGACACCTATCTCGCGAACCGCGATATGGGTGGATTCATTTTCATTGATCGGCTCAGCAACGAAACAATCGCCGCTGGGATGATTATTCGCGATGCATCGACCACGCAAAACATCACATGGCACAAAATGGATGTCGACACCGCAGCCCGTGCCAGCATCAAAGGGCAAAAACCATGCGTGTTGTGGTTGACTGGCCTATCGGGATCGGGCAAATCGACAATCGCCAATCTCGTCGAGCGGGCATTGTGGGCAGAGGGCAAACACACATACATCCTTGACGGCGACAATGTGCGCCACGGGCTGAGCAGTGACCTCGGATTCAAAGCAGAAGATCGCATCGAAAACATTCGCCGTGTGGCCGAGGTGTCTCGATTGATGACTGATGCAGGGCTCATTATCATCGTGTCACTTATCTCGCCATTTCAAAGCGAACGTGAACGTGCGCGGCGTACCATCAAACAAGGCGAGTTCATCGAAGTCTACATCGACACTCCACTCGAAGAGTGTGAACGACGTGACCCAAAAGGCCTCTACAAACGTGCGCGGGCAGGTGAAATTCGCGGCATGACCGGACTCGATGCGCCATATGAGGCACCCGAACAGCCAGAAATGCACGTATCGACGATGCAACAGTCACCTGAAGATTCGGCACTGAACATCGTTTCGTGGCTACGCGACCAAGGCTATCTCAATCCATAATCCCACCATGCAAGAAGTCCCCGGTGCATGAAGTAGTCCAACAAACACCCCCCAGAGCGTTGCTCTGGGGGGTGTTTGTTGGATCAGGCCGTGCTATTTGCTGCGTCGTAAGGACGCAAGAATACGCTTTATTTCGCCGAGTTCGTTCATGCCGTCTTCTCGAACATGGAGCTCCATGGTCGGAGAAATAGTAATCCGGTGCCACACATCGCCGAGTGTTGCAGACGCTTGCTTGCGCAGGATAGCATCAGCGGCGAGATCTGTGTCATTCATTTCAGAAAACATCACAGATTCTTGCTGGAGCGCTGGTGCTGTAGCCATCGAATACACCGCTGGCGAAAGAATGTCCATCGTTCGAAGTTGATTGCGTGGCAACGTTTGACGGCGGAGTTCTGCGGCGGCATAGACATGCTCAGAGAGTTCGTGCTCCATGGCTGCTTCGGAGAAGCGTTG
>CAIPUQ010000177.1 GCA_903868295.1 uncultured Roseiflexaceae bacterium | reverse complement strand
GTGGTGCCGCCGTGGCCGATGACATAGGCATACACGTGGTGATTGGCGTCGGGCATTTTGGCGCGTATCGATGCGATAAACGCCCGTGCAGTAACCACCTCGGCAGCGGGTGCAAGGTGGGTGATGAAGCGCGAATTGCTGACGCGGAGCTCGACGGTGACCGGTCCGGCCGGGATTTCGTTGGGCATGGTGGTGTGTTCTTTTTCTGTGAAAAGTCCGGCCGTACCACGAGCGGCGTCTGACGCATGGGCATCTGCCGCTCCGGCGTGTGGGCGCCGGCACGGCGCACACGAAGGGGTTTAGTCTTCGTGCGCCAAATCCGTTGCCACCGGCAACGAGAAGTGGAACGTGCTGCCCTTGTTGATTTCGCTGTGTGCCCAGGCACGTCCGCCGTGGAGCTCGACCAGCCCTTTGACGATGGTGAGCCCCAGGCCCGTACCACCGATGCTTTTGGTGTTGCTAGTGTCGACGCGTACGAAGCGATCCCAGATGCGCGACAGGTTTTCGGCGGTGATGCCGATGCCCTCGTCGCTGATGCTGATGTGCAAAAACTGCCCATCAGGGTGGCGCGCCGGCGGGTTGGCCAGCTCGCGCACGCGCACGGTGATGGTGCCGCCGTCGGGCGAATACTTGGCGGCGTTCGAGATGAGATTGGTCAAAATCTGGCGTACGCGGTCTTTGTCGGCATAGGCCGGCGGCAGATGGGGCGGCACATCAAAGGCAATCTGGTGGTTGGCGAAGGCGACGCTGTGCTGCAGTTTTTTCGCCAGATCGACCGACAGTTCGCCGACGGCGATAGGCCAGCGATTGATGCGTACGGTGTTGGCTTCGATACGGGCGTAGTCGAGCATTTCGTGGACGAGGCTCTGCAGATTTTCGGCCTCGCTGCGCAGGATGCGCAGGAGGTTCTTTTGGGCCTCGCTGGGCAAATCGCGGTTGAGCAGGATGTCGGAGTAGCCCATAATCGAGGTCAGCGGCGTTTTGAGCTCGTGCGAGACGAGCGACGCAAACTCGCTCTTGAGGCGGTCTGCCTCGGTCTCACGCGTGGTGTCGTTGATGACCCAGATGCGGCCGGTGATATGCTCGCTGTTGTCGCGCGTGGGTACCGACAGAATCTGCAACTCTTGGTGCGGGTTGCGCAGCTTGAGGCTCATCGAAATCTCTTGGTCGGGATTGCTGTGGGCGTTGTCGCTGAACTGCGTAAAGGCGTTCGAGTCAATAAAGCGCGGCAACAACAGCGCCAACATGTCGAACGGCACACGGAAGCCGACGCCCACCTGCTCGGCCGTCAATCCCCATATATGCAGAAATGCGGGATTGTGGCGGAGCACCTGGCCGTAGCGATCGATGAGCACGAGGCCCGACGGGATGCTCTGGAAGACCTGATTGAGCTGCGTGCTCCGTTCGAGCAGCTCCTGGTAGCGGATGGCCCGGCGTAACGGCTGTGCAGACGCTTCGGCGACACCCAGGGCCAGGGCCGATTCGTGTTCGCTGAAGGCATCGACCCGACCACTGTCGAGGCAGAGCACGGCTTCGACGCGTTTGTCGACCACCAACGGGATGGCCAACTTGGAGCGCACGGTAGGCAGATTGGTGGAGAAGTACGTGACGTCGTCGGGGGCGTCTTTGAGCATCAGCGGGCGCGCCGAACGGGCGACTTTGCCGGCGACCCCGCTGTCCCAGTTCCAGCGATGGCGGATATGCTCGACTGCACCAGAGCGCAGGGGAGTGACCTGGTAGCCGTGCACGGCGATGAGCTCTATTTCTTGGCGGTCTGGGTCGACCAACACGATGCTGCCGTATTCGGCGCCACTGTATTCGCAGGCCCGCGCCAAAATCATCGGGAGCAGCCCATGGAGCGGGATGGGCGGATCAAAATCCGTACGGAGCTGGGCCATGATATCGACGATGCGCAATTGCTTGCGGGCAGCCTGGAGCAGCTGTTCGTCGTGGTTACTATGGGGGGTACTGGCTACCAGCAGCACGAGCTGCGTGGCAAACAGCGGGATGAGTGCGTCGATGGCCGCGAGGTCACGTCCATTGACCGGTTGCGGACTATCGGTGCGGAACGCAAAAACGCCATACACCTCGTTGTTGGCCATGATGGGGATGCACGTGGTGTTGTAGAGCCGTGCCGCAAACGAGCCACTGCGTGCCGGCATATCGGCGCTGGCGTCGCGTGTCTGCGGGCTTTGGGTGGCGATGCAGGCCTGCACCATCTCGTCGTCCCAGGCGATGCCCCAGGTGCCGCCACCGACCACGTGGACCAGGCCTTGGCGCGTGGGGAAGTCGGTCCAGTAACTGAGCCGTACCTCGTCGAACGACATCACCGTGCGCATCGACACAAAAACCTGCGCGACGCGCGCATCGAACGGCTGAGTGGTACTCAATGTCTTGGCGCAGGCGGCAATGACGCGCAAGTGTGGCTGTGTGAGCGGTGTGGTCGACGACATAGTGGGGGGTGCTCGCGCATCTGATTATCGTTAATCTATTTGGGTATTTTAGGATGTGCACTCTGCAGTGTCAACGCAGCAATAATCCTGTCCACCCCGTCATATCCCACCACACCAAACCGTCATGGCACTACGTGGCACTGCACCGCTCGATAGCACCGCGTGCCATCTTTTACTCGGTCGCACGCGCATCGCTGACGTGAAGAATCCCGACTTTATGCGTACCATTCAGCGCACCAAGTTCGGTATATCTGCAGGAGGTATATATGAAAAACCCTGCAATCAGGGTGTCGGTCGCGGATGGGTGGGGGTGCTGCAAAACAGTGCGCAGGTAGGGGTGCGGGTGCTCGTGCGAGTCGCAGTGCTTGTACGTGTGCGCGTACCGGTGGCAGTCGCTGTCGCGGTTATCGTGGGTGTCGCTGCAGCACTGAGGTGACCAATGCATGTCGAACCATTGTCTTCGCTGTTGGTCGTATCTGGGCAAATCGTGTAGACCCACGTAGCGCCGGTCAGATCCGCATCCGTGAGCAATGCATAGGCGAGGTTCGTCGAAGAGAACGTACTACCTGCCAAGAAGCTGTTTGACAGATTGGCGGAACGCAGGTTGGCTTCGGTGAATGTTGCTCCTTCGAGGTGCAGGCCGCTGAGCGATGAGCCAGCGAGTTTTGCACGACTCAAATCTGCTCCTGGTCCGATGAGGTACCCCGAGCGGATTGTCCATTGGTCTGGGAGCGATGTGGGGGTGCCGACGATACCCCCAGATGTGACGCCGCTGAGGTGTGCGCTCGTCAGGGTGAGCCCTGTGAGCCGTGCGTTGGACAGATTCGCGCCGGGGCCGATGAGATAGCCCCCGATGAGTTGCCAATTTGGTGGGAGCACTGCAGGCACCCCCGTAATGCCGCCAGACGATACGCCGATGAGATCCACGGTGCCGAGATTTATTCCCGTTAGGTTCGTCGCGCTGAGATTGGCCCCCGCACCAATCAAGTACCCACGGCTGAGAATCCAGCCGTAGGGGAGTGCTGTGGCGGTGCCGGTGATCCGTGCACTGCGCAGGTTGCTGACCAATGCGCTGTACAGGTCGACCCCCGTGATATTAACATCGGTGAGGGTTGCGCCACGCAGGTCTGCCGTTGGGCCGAGCAGGTACCCTTTGAGCACCTTCCAGCCCGTGGGGAGTGTCCTGGGCGTGCCGATGATCCCCCCCGAGGTCACGTGGGTCAGCGTGGTGGTGGACAGGTTAGCGCCGGTCAGCGTGGCACGCAGCAATGAACTGCTCGCGAGCGATGTCCCGGGTAGGAGCGCATCGGTGAAGGTAGCGCCAGTGAGATTGGCGGACGACAGGGTCGTATTGGTGAGCGTTGCTTTGGTAAAGACTGCGTCCTTCAAGACCGGAAAGGAACCGGATGCGCCGGTGAGTACCGCACTGGTCAGATTCGCGCCGACGAGATTGACATACGACAGGACCGTACCCAGCAGTGTGGCGTTTGTCAGGATGGTGCCGCTGCCGCTGATGCCGGTGAGATTTGCGCTATTCAGAATGGCTTTGGTGAAGTTGGTTTTGGTCACGGTCGCTTGTGCGAGGTTGGCACCGGTCAGATTTGCGCCGGTAAGGTTGGCGTTGGTCAGATTCGACTGCGAAAAATCGCTTCCACTGAGGTTGGCATTGCCGAGTAGTGCGCCGCTGAGGTTGGCCTGATAAAAGCGCGAGCCTGACGCGGTGATGGCACCGAAGTTTGCTTCGCTGAGATTTGTGCCATCGAATTGTGTGTTGCTGAATGCCGCTCGCAAGAGCTTGGCACGGCGCAGAGATGCGTTGCTGAATGTTGCTCCCATGAGATTGGCGTCAGTCAAATTGGCGTTGTCCAAGAGTGTACTGGCGGCGTTGGTCCCGGCGAAGTTGGTCGAAAGCAGTTTGGCTCCGATGAGATTGGCGCCGCGGATGTCTGCACCACCAAGGTTGGCGCCACTCAAATCGATACCAGCAAGATCTGCACCGCCCAGATTGGCAGTGCCGAGCTCAGCGCTGGGACCGACCAGATATCCCTGTACAAAGCGCCAGCCGTTTGGCACGCTGGCAGGTGTGCCGATGATAGATCCCGAGCTGACACCGAGCAAAACCGTATTGATCAGCACCGTGTTGGTCATGGTCGCGGTGGCAAACAAGGCGCGGGTCAGATTCGCACTCGTGAAGTTTGCATCAGTCAAGATGGCGCCGCGGAGGTCCACGTTGGTAAGGGTCGCACCCGTGAGGTTGACCCCGGCCAGATTGAGGCCATAGAAAGAGTATTCGTGGAGGTCTGCGCCGGTGAGGTTGGCGCCGGGGCCGACCAGGTGCCCGTTCATAAGCTGCCACCCAGTCGCGAGAAGTGCAGGGTTGCCGCTGATACTCCCCGTTTTCACGCCGCTCAGCATAGTACCGTCCAGGTTGGCGCTGGCGAGTGTGGCGGATGTGAGGGTCGCACTGGTCAGATTGGCGCTGGTCAGATTGGCGCTGGTCAGATTGGCACTGGTCAGATTGGTGCCTGTCATCGTGGCACTGGTGAGGTTGGCGCTGGTCAGATCCGCACCAGTCAGGTCGAGACCCGTGAGAGTAGTAAAGCTGAGGTCAGCGGTGGTCAAATTTGCCCCCGGGCCGACGAGATGACCACCACGCAACGCCCACTTGGCGGGGAAGAAGCGCGGGCCGATGAAAATCCTGCCCGATTTGACGCCGGTCAGCGTGGCGCGTGACATTACGGCACCGCTGAGGGAAGCCCCGGTGAGCGTTGCGTTGGTGAGATTTGCACTGTCCAGAGATGCATTGCGCAACAACGCCCCGCTGAGGTCGGCGCCGGTCAGATTGGCATTGTTGAGGTTTGCCTCAGTCAGCGTGAGAGAGCCGAGATTTTTGCCCGACAAATCCGCACCTGGTCCGATGAGAAAGCCACCACTGATGGTCCAAAATGTCGGGAGCTTGCTGGGTGTGCCGGTGATGCTACCGGACTTCACGCCCGTGAGCGTGGCAGCGCTGAGGTTGAGTCCAGCCAGGTTGGCGCCAGCGAGATTGACGTTTGGGCCGATGAGGTAGCCGCCGATGAGCTTCCAATTGGGAGGTAATGCTGTGGGCGTGCCCGTCACCCCGCCCGAGGTGATGTTGGTGAGCGTGGCAGTGCTGAGGTTGAGTCCGGCGAGATGAACTCCCGCGAGGTTGGCTGCGGGTCCGACGAGGTAGCCGCCGATGAGCTTCCAATCGGTGGGCAGTTTGCTCGGTGTGCCGGTGATGCCGCCCGACACGACTCCGGCGAGGGTGGCGCCGGTCAGATCCACGGATGCCAAGTTGATGCCTGTGAGAAGTGCGTTGCGAAAATTCGCACCCGGACCAAGCAGAACGCCACTCCGCAACACCCAATTCGTCGGGAGCGCGCTCGGGGTACCGATGATGTTTGCCGACGAGACATTCGTCATGGTCGCACCCGTCAGCGTGACTCCACCCATGGACGTGCCGCTGAACGATACGCCGGTCAAATTGGCGTTGGTGAAGTTTGTGTTGGTCAGGACCGCACCATCGAGCTTGGCGCCAGTGAAGTCCGCTCCGGTGAAGTTGAGGTTCCACAATGCGCCGTTGCTGAAGTCAAAGCCACGAAAATCACAGCCCGACAAATCAGACCCGCTCGATAGATCGAAACACGCGCGACTGCTTGCATGTGTTGTTGCAGGCGCGGCCAATTGACTTCCTACAATGCACAGCACCAGGAGCGCCGTGCGTGCGAGACGTTGTATGTACAGGTACATGTTGTAAGTGTCCTTTTTCGAAAAAATCAATGTAACTGATACGAAAAACAGCAAACGGAGGTTATTTCATTGTATATGGAAAGAAGCATTCACCATTGGAACGTGATTTCTGCGCGGCTTCCTGCGCCCGCACACCGATCCCGCTCCTGATGGAGCGCAACAATGCGCCGCGGTTTTCTGACGCTGCCCGCTCATAGTCCAGCATGCCCCAGCACCACTGCGCGCGGCGGCGCGGGGCGCGAACGCGGGTCACCTGCGGCTTTCGTCAAAAAAGATGCAGAAGTCGTGAATTCTGGTACAATGTCTCGCATTAAGGCATGTCTTGTATGAAAGTGTGACACGCATGAAGCGTCTGATTTCTCTCCTCGTGTTGAGTCTGGTGCTCGCCAGCTGTGGCGGTGCGGCTGCTCCGGCTGCAGAGGCCACGCAAGCGCCAGCCGTCGAAGCGACGGCAACCCAACCGCTGACCGACCCGATGCCCACCGAGGCTGCTCCGGCTGAGCCGACTGCTGCCGTTCCTGCCGAACTCAAAATCGTCCGCTTGGGCTATGTGCCCGTGATGATTTATGCGCCGTTGTATGTCGGTATCGAGCGCGGCTACTTCGCTGCCGAGGGCATCCAGATCGAATCGACGCCGGTGCAGGGCGGCAGTGACCCGGTCGTCCAACTGGCCGCTGGCAACTTCGATGCTGCCTTTGGTGGTGCCGGTGCCGGGTTGTTCAACGCCGCCGCCCGCGGTGTGAAGTTCTCGATTGTGGCGCCGATGCACAACGAATCAGCACCGATGACGAGCCCGCTGGTCATCAGCGCCAAGCGCGTCGACGAAATCAAGTCGGTCGCTGATCTCAAAGGCAAAAAAGTCGCCATCAACGCCACCGGCGCGGCCACCGAGTACTGGGTCGACCAGGCGCTCATCAAGAACGGCTTGACGATGGCCGATATCGAGCTGGTCACCGTGGGCTTCAAGGATGTGCCGGCGGCGCTCGAGAACGGGTCGATCGATGCAGCGATTTTGGGTGAGCCGCTGGCCACCATCAACGTCCAAAAGGGCGTCGTGGCGGTCTTGGCCGACAACTTCATCGACGGCTTCTATGCGACCTACCTGTACATGGGTGAGTCGATGTTGGCCGACACCGCGACGTCTGAGGGCTTCATGCGGGCCTACCTCAAGGCCTGTGGTGATTTGCAGGGCGATTACATGACGCCCGAGATTGCCGCAATCATCGAGACGTACACCAAGGTGCCGGCTGCCGTTATCGAGCAGGCGTCTGCAGCAAACTACAACGCCGAGGGCGTCATCCCGGTCGACAATCTGAGCACCCTGCAGGCATACTTCCGCACGCGTGGGTATTTGGAGTATGATACAGACCTAGACGTGAACACCCTCATCAACACCGATTTGGTTGTGCGGGCTACGAGCAAATAGTCGCCGAGTGTGGCAGTTGAGATACGCAACGCGGCGTCTTCGGACGTCGCGTTTTTCTTTGTGCAGAGGATAGATGCGCATGCAGTCGACCTCCCCCATCGTTTTTGAGCGCGTCGGGCTCACCTACCCCACCGGTGTGACCGCGTTGACCGATATCACGTTGTCGATTGCGCCGCGCAGTGCCGTTGCGTTGGTGGGCCCGAGCGGCTGCGGCAAAACGACCTTGTTGCGCACCATCGCCGGGCTCGAGCAAGTGAGCACCGGCACGTTGACCGTGACGGCGGGGGCAACGCGGGCAATGGTGTTCCAGAGCGGCCTGCTGTTCCCCTGGATGTCGGTCTCCGACAACATCAGCTATGGGCTGATGGCCCGCGGCATGCCGGCGTTGCAGTGCCGCGACCGGGCACGCCAGTGGGCCGAGCGCATGGGCCTGCAGCGCTTTGTCGATGCCTACCCGCATCAGCTGTCGGGGGGCATGCAACAACGGGTGGGGATCGCTCGGGCCTTGGCCATCGAGCCAGATATTGTGTTGTTTGACGAGCCCTTCGCCGCGCTCGACGCGCAGACGCGTCTACTGATGCAAGAGCTGGTCTGTGATCTGCAACGCCAAGGGGTCTGCGGCACGATGGTGTTTGTGACGCATGCCATCGACGAGGCGCTGATTGTGGCCGACCGTATCATCGTGATGTCGGCCCGCCCCGGGCGGATTATCGCCGATGTGACGCCGCAACTGCCCGACGTCCCCATCGCCCAAAAGCGCGCGTTACCGGCCTTTACGCAGGCGTTTGCCGACATCTGGGCGCAGATCCGTAGCGAAGTCGAGCTGCAGATGCACGAAGAGGTGCGCTGATGGAACAGAATCGCTGGTTATCGTGGTTGTCGCCGCTGTTGTTGCTGGTGCTGTGGGAAGGTGCGGTGCAGGCGGGCATCCTCAACCGCATCTTTGTGCCGCCGCCGAGCGAGGTCGTGGTGGCCTTGGTCGACGGGCTGGTCGATGGGTCGCTCGTTGACGATGTGGTGGTGAGCAGTGAGCGGATCGCCTTGGGGTTCCTCATTGGGGCTATCCCGGCGACGCTGCTGGGCATCTGGAGCGGCCTCAACCGGACCGTCTATTATCTGGTGCGGCCGTTGGCGACGATGCTCTACCCCGTGCCCAAAATAGCCTTGTTGCCGCTGGTAATCGTGGTGTTGGGAATCGGTGAGGTGAGCAAAATAGCCACCGTGGCGATGAGTGTCTTTTTGATGGTGGTCATCCACACCATCGGCGGGGTGATGCAGGTCGACCGACGCTACTTCGAAGTAGGGCGGTTGTATGGCGCCAATCAGCGCACATTGTTCCGCACCGTGGCACTCCCCGCCAGCTTGCCGGCGATTATCGAGGGGTGGAAGCTGGCGATGGGCTTTGCGCTGACCCTCATCGTCGGCGTCGAATTTGTGGGTGCG
>CAIPUQ010000176.1 GCA_903868295.1 uncultured Roseiflexaceae bacterium | reverse complement strand
TTTGTCGACCACAAGTGCCGGGGTAGGTAACTCGGAACGATGCATGTTTCCCTCACAATGGTACAGGTGAATGATACGTCGACGCTACCGCAATCAGAGACTCGCACGGAACACTCCATCTGCACATTGTACCTGCACCGTGCCGGCGGGATCGATAGATCGTACCCATTCGCGTGTTTCAGGCACCCAGTATGGATGCTTGCGTGCGTTTGTCAGCGCCATAAATCGCAGTGTTCGTTGCATGCGCCAATGAGGCTGCAGTGTATATGCGTCAGGCGTGGGGAACGCCGCCCACCGTGTGTCTGCTACGGCCTGCTGTGGCACCCCAACCTGTATAGACAAAGCGACGTCAACAAACAACTGTGCTGCATGAACGGCATGGATGCCGATGAACTGGTGTTCTGTGCACGCAGACGTCACGGGTACCGTCGATGCAGCAATGATATCACCAGTATCATAGGTTGCATCAAGTTCGTGGATTGTTATGGTCGCAGGGGCATCTCCACGAGCAGTATAAAAGAGCGGGTCTGGTCCACGTACTGCAGGGAGCGGTGCAGGGTGCACGTTCCATGCGCGGATGCCGAGCTGGGCAAAACGCTGAGCCGGGAGCAAGGTTGGATAGCAGACGACGACAATGGTATGAAACTGCATCAAGAATTGATCAGGTACCGTCCGCCAATCATGCACACGATAGAGCGGGATATCAAAGCGATGCGCAGTGTCGTCGACGCGGCCGTGCTGAACCATAATTGGTAGGCGATATGGAACTCTGTAGAACGTACCGCGTACACTATCTGCCAACAGTATTGCTGCGGGTTTTTGACCGATGTCGCACAACGTGTCGACAAACGTAGCGGTCAATAGACATTCCATGCCAACAACAACAATCATTGTGGACTCCGTGGTATTATCGCAACGAGAAGGAGAAACCATGACAACGCCACACCTGCATTGCACATACTATGATCGCCTACTTCCCGCACTCGGAGAACCTCCCATCGCAGGGGAACTCGGTGTGCGCATTGTTCAATCCGTCTCTGCACAAGGTTGGAATGCTTGGATCCGCACGGAACGCATATTCATAGCCCAATTCGACATTGACCCCACGAGTCCGCAGTACGAACGAAAACGTCAAGCAGCGATTCAGCAATTCTTTTTTGGACCACCGGAAGGTCCACGGATGGTCGACTGCCTCAAGTTTCAACGTTCCCTCCCAGGACTTGTCAAACCGCCGTTCCCCGGGGTCTTGGGGATGCGCATCTATGACACCATCTCACAACGTGGGTGGGCGCTCTGGCCAGAACAAGAACGCATCCTCATCAACCACTACAATATGAGCCTCGTAGATCCACAATCACAAGGGGTGTTGCTGAACGCAATGGAAGAGTTCTTCTTTGGTGCTGGTTCTGCCCTCCCAGAAGGCTGGACCCCGCAGACTTCGGCGCCGAGTAAAGGTGGTCCACGAAAATAATTATGTCAATATCATCAACGGAGTAATCACAATCTGCAGGGCCGAATGTGCTAATCTGAGCGCGTGTTCGACCTCTGCAGGAGTGTCAGCGCGCGCAAAAATAAAACCGAGATAGCTTTCGCCTGCAGGAAGCGTGCGAATGGGCTGATGCAATGGGCTGGTAATCTCGATTGATTCAATAAACGGCACATCACGTGCAATATCAATGCCATCTACACGTTGTAAAATCCCGGCATGCGGAATGGGAATCATCATCACTCCGCTCGCACGCGTCGGAGGTTCGGGCGTTGTGAACGCGCCCATGGCTTGACGCAAAATCAGAATTTCGAGCGAATCACTCACGCCAAAGCGTAACGTTCGCGAGCATAAGCCGCCTATCGACCGTCCTGCTACCTCAACTACCCATACACCGGCGTCGTTGCAACGCAACTCTGCATGCACCGGCCCTGACACAAGTCCAATTGCCGCTGCTGCATCTCGAGCGGTCTGAATAATTGCACGCTGCGTGACGTCTGGATGGCGCGACGGTGTTACATAGATGGTTTCTTCGAATAAAGGGCCGACCAAAGGGTCTGGCTTGTCGAATATTGCCAACGGAATGAGCTCGCCGTTGTTGAGAATTGCTTCGACCGCCACCTCAAATCCATCTATGTACGACTCGACGAGGAACGCATGCGCACCTGCTGGACCTTCGATTTCTTGTAACAATGCGATGAGTGTGTGCCGCGCTGCAAGAAACTCGTTGACCGTGTTCGCACGCATCACCCCACGCGACCCATTGAGGAGCAGCGGCTTGATGACGCATGGAAAAGTCGTCTGCGCGAGTATGGTGTCGATTGTGGTAGATGCTTCATAGCGATGATAGGTGGGGACAGGTACACCCGCGCGGAAGAGTGCATCACGCATGAGGGATTTGTCTCGCGCTGCAGTAATCGCAGCATATGCATTGTGTGGTAAGGCGAGTGCCGTTGCGATCTGCGCCGCGAGCTGCGCTCCAGAGTCATCAAGCGCGAGAACGGCCACAAATGGTTGTGCGGCGTGAAGCGCACTGACCGTAGAAAGAACGACGTCTCCGTCTCCAAATCGCAGACTGACGATGTGCGAGTCGGAACGACCGTCGGAGCCGTCTGACAGCAACACATACTCATATGCCAAAGCATCCGCAGCAGCGATGAAATCATTGTTTCGATACGACTGTGCCGTTGAAAGAAATAGTATTCGCATATGTTTTCTTGTGGGCTCCACTTCCGTCGCTGTATTGGCCCATCAGGCAAACCAAACGTTGTATCTCTGTGAGTGTGCTGCAGTACCACCTCAGTGCCTACTGGATACTTCTGAGGCCTACAACACGGCTGGACGTACGCTAATACACGATCAGCTTGCACAGAACTCGCCGGTGCAAAAATCAGTATCCGAATCCGTCACCCGGATGCTAGGGTTGAGACGTTGCAGTGGGCATCTGCACTTGTACGCGGATGAGGGTACGGGTAGGCACACGGGTCTGGGTAGGGATGGCCGTCTGTGTTGGTTGCAACGTTGGCAACAGCGGCAACGGAGTGGAGGTCGCCTGAATGTTGGTGTTTGAGCGCATCGACCAGAGCCGTTGTACTACAGCAGGGGCATGACGGTCAGGATTGGGTGACACGCCGAGTTGCCCCGTTGTGTTTTCACCCCAGCACCACACCTCAGCATTCTCTAACACCGCACAACTACGAGATCCCGAAGCAGCAATTTGGACCACACCCGCAAGGGTTGAAATCTTTGTCGGCAGGATTTGAACAAGCGAATCGATGTTGCCGATACCAAGTTGGCCACGTTCGTTGCTGCCCCAACACCATATAGCACGTTGACGATCGAGTGCACACGTGTGTTGGCTCCCTGTAACGACCGTTTGCATGGCGGGAATTCCTTCCACTCGTTGTATAGAATGGATAGATTCACCCACAACACTGAGTTGACCAGACTGATTGTTGCCCCAACACCACACTGCACCTGCAGTGTCGACCGCACACGTATGATCGCCGCTTGAACCAATATTCTCTACTTTGGTTTCGATTGCGACTTGTTTCGGCGACACGACGACATCTGCAGCCGTGTCGTCAACCTGGTTCGCGTTATTGCGTCCCCAGCACCAAACGGTCTGATCGAGCCGAAGCGCACAGACATGATGTGCGCCAATCGTGAGGTCAACGACAGAGTCAATACCGGTGACGACGGTTGCTGTGGTCCGATAATCACCGGCACCGACTGTCGCTGTGCCTAACTGACCATACTCGTTATCGCCCCAACAAGAGACAATCCCGTTTGACACGGCACAACTGGTGTCACCGCCCGCACTATACGCAGTAACATTATTCATTCCCACGACAAAGTTTGGGATTACGCTATCTGCAATATCACCTGCATACGAATTACCCAGTTGGCCCAGATTGTTCCGGCCCCAGCAATTCAATTCGGTGGTAACAAGAAGTGCACAGCTATGTTTGGCCCCCAAATCAACGGAAAGTGTATTGACCGCGGCATCGACTTCATTCGGTAAGCCAAAATCACCAAGGTTACCCATGACGCCGATACCGAGTTGTCCGACATCATTTTCTCCCCAACACCACACCGTTCCAATGCTATCGACGGTACACACGTGACCATCTCCGAGGGCAACTGATGTGACCCGTGATTGTCCTACGATGGGAGCGGGGATGAAGTGGTCCGCTAATTCTGTGCGCGTACCTGTGCCCAATTGGCCGTCACGGTTCCACCCCCAACAACGAACGTTTCCGCGTTGTTGGAGCGCACACGTATGCGCACCTCCTGTGGCGATCTGAATGACACTGTCGAATCCGACCAACTCAGTGCCGCGCACATCAACAGTTGTATCCGCAGAACGCTCCACCCCAAGCTGCCCATTGTAGTTATCACCCCAACAACGGACACGACCGTTTTGCAGCAACGCACAGGTATGATTGCCACCTGCATGAATCGCAATCACATCGACCAGATCGGGAACGAGACGTGGCGTGAGTGTGAAAGATTTTTCTCCGATTGCACCGGCTGCAGTTTGCCCGAATCGGTTCCAACCCCAGCACCAGACAGACCCACCGTCGGCTAGTGCACAGGTATGATCGGTGCCCGCAGATATCGCCGTCACCCCGACCAGCTGTGGCACAGATGCAGGCACGGAAATACCGGGGCTCACAGTACCAATCCCTAATTGCCCCTGTTCATTGCGTCCCCAACAGACGACTTGGGTATTCTGGTTGAGCGCGCAGGTATGGTTGCCGCCACTTGCAATGGCAACAGCTTGGCCAAGATCGGCAACACGGAGGGGCATCCCCGAGTTCGCCGTGTTCCCACTCCCCAATTGCCCATCTTCGTTGCGTCCCCAACACGCTCCCCCGCCATCTTGGAGGAGCGCACAGCTGTGTGACTGCCCCAACGAAAGTGCGACGACATCTTGCACCGCAGCAACGACTGGCGTCGAACTATCCTCGGTCGCCTCGTTCCCCAATTGTCCAAAATTGTTGTGCCCCCAGCAGCGAACGGTCCCGTCGAGAATGATACTGCAGGCGTGCGCAGAACCCGCTGAAACGCGCACGACTTCTTCGTTGCTGCGAACCGTCTGCGGCACCGCAGACGATGTGGTTGTGCCATCACCCAACTGCCCGTATTCGTTGCTCCCCCAACAGCGCACACTGACATATTTGAGCAACGCACAGCTGAAATTACCTCCTGCGACCAAAGAGAAACCGTCATCGTAACCGTCAATCCGTGCATCTACCACCGTAGCATCAGCGGTTGCAAGCTGTCCGTAACGATTATCGCCCCAGCAGCTTGTGCTCCCTGCGACGTTCCGCGCGCAGGTTGTCGAAAACCCCGCAGCCACGGATGCAATGTTTTCGGAGCGTTGGATCGGTTCAAGAATACGTGTTCGCGCAGCATCAGGCGCCACTTGCCCGTACCGATTTTCGCCCCAGCACCAGAGACGCCGGGTTGTATCGACCGCACACGCATGTTGGCCACCCGCACTAATGCTGCGTATCGCTGGGAGGCCTTGGACCAGCTGCGGTGTTGGTGCACTACCCACTGCTTTGTCATCACCCCAACACCAGACAGACCCATCGATACGGAGCGCGCAGACAAATCGGTTACCCACCGCCACAGCAGTGACATCGGTGAGATCCGACAACGGCGCAAACGGTGCAATCTGGCCGATTTGCGCACCCCAGCAGATAACGAGGCCATCAGCTTGCAAACCACAATTGGTCGCTCCACCCGACGCTATCGCAACGACTGACTGCAACAATTCAATACGCTGGGGGACCACCTGTTGTTTGCCGGTGCCACCCACCTGACCGGCGTGATTATCGCCCCAGCACCAGACTGAACCACTATGCTGAAGCACACAAGTGTGTGCAGCCCCGGCACTGAGTGCAATACCTTCTGAGACACCGTAGACCGTGGTTGGTATGCTCCGGTCGAGCAAATCGTTGGTGCCTAATTGTCCACTGGAGTTTGCCCCCCAGCAATAGACGCGTTCGTCGTGGCGTACCGCACAGGTATGATTGGCGCCTGTCGAAATGGACAGCACGCCATTGATGTCAGGCGTTATGGGTTCGGGCCGACTTCGTACCCCAAAATAATCTGCAACACCCAATTGGCCTTCAAATGATCTACCCCAACACCGAAGCATACCCAACTGCCACATCCCACAGACGTGCCCTGCACCCGCACTCAACAATGAGCTCGGATCCCCGAGTGCCACGGTGACAAATGCGTCGCTCTGTGACGTCCGAGCGCTAGCCAGCTGTCCCATTGCGTTTTCGCCGCGACAACGTACTCTGCCCGCACGCAAGGCAACACATTGAAATTCGTCTCCACCGGAGACATCGCTGACTCCTCGTTCGGTAATGGTTTGCACGAGACCTTCGTCGTTCCAACAGATTGGGTTGTCGAAACCAATTGCACAGACGGTTCCATCACTGAGTGGGCGCAGCTTTGCGGCCCCTTTTGCTTCCGGGACCGGATAGCCCAGTGGCGCCTGCGCAGTCCAGCAACGGACATCTCCAGACGGCACAAATGCACAGAGCTGTGCCGTGTTGACGACAATTTGTGTGTCACCTGATTGTGCGATCTGGTCTATCCGCTCCGGGGTTATGGCATCGCGCATCCCATCAAACGGCAGACTTCCCCAGCAATACAGCACAGCACTTACCAACCGTGCGCAGGTTGTGTTGCCACCAACAAACATATCCGAACTCGGCTCGGGAAGTGAAACGAGTTGTACCCCTGCGCTTTGACTCTGCAGTCCACTGCCGAGTTGACCATGTTCATTTGCGCCCCAACATCGAATAGTGCCATCGTCCGCACGAGCGCATGTGTGTGCGTCACCGGCAGCAATCGAAGCTGTTCGGTCGAGGCCTTTGACCAAATGCGGATAAGATACTGAGGTCATCGGCCCAATGGCTGCTTGGCCGATTTGCCGTGATGTATTGCTCCCCCAACACCATACTGTTCCGGGGCTCGGGACGAGTGCGCAATTATGACGCAATCCGACGGCGACACTCTTCACATCTTGGAGGGCAGCAACAACATTCGCCGTGCGCGAAAACGGGAGGGCCGTACCATCGTTACCATAGCCGAGCTGTCCTTCGTCATTCGCACCCCAACAGAGTACATGACCTGAATACACCACGACACATGTGTGCTCTGCACCGCTGCTGAGTGTGACACGCTGCTGCGTCGACGGCGCAACGACATCTTCTGCGGGCATTGGGTTTATGTCTACAAATTCGTTGCGTGTAGGACCGAGCGCATCGGGGAGCACAACTTGACGATCAATGACATTTTTGACGATGACGCCCACCACTGTAGACACCGGTGCAATAATCAGCAGGACGATGAACAGGGCTATTATGCTGTACCAAAAGCGCAGAGCAAAGCGTTGCATAGAGTCTATCTACCTCAAAATGATGTGCCTATTGTACCATCTACTACAGACCATGGTGGGCCGTGCACCTCTTACCATACCTCTATTCATACCGGACCTCAAAGAAAAACCGCCATACCATCAATGTCAGATGCTTGCCGCAATATGAACAGTAGCGCGTTTCGCATTCAAAAGAATACTGTTGTCACATCACACACGGTCTCCGCCACACACACAACCGTTCTGGGTCAATAGACGGTCGGATATGACTGATTCCTTCGTCAAACTGCAGTCACACCAGAAAGAGCAGGGTATTTCAGAGTAACTATTAATAGCGCAATAAGAAATGATGCTTTTCCGTATATGCAAATGTGCCACAGATGTGGTAATGTATGTCAGATACTTTTTGTAACGGTCATATGCGGACATGCGGGTGCATTGCTGACCTGCACTCAGACAATTCAGGCTCGCCTGAACCTGCAGAAAGAATGCATATGACGCTTGTACAACGGGGTACAAACAGCGCTTATCACCGCACGCGGTGTGAGCACACACAGAATCCGGCACTGTTATGAAAGGGATTGCGCCTGCATGGTAATCTACATCATCTCGCGTCTAATCAGACTTGTCATCGTTTTTTTCGTGGTAACGGTAGTTGTTTTTTTACTGATGCACAACGTGCCAGGCGGACCATGGGACGAGACGAATCGCAACCTGACCGAACAACAGCGTGCCAATATGCTGGCAAAGTTCGGGCTTGACAAACCCTTGCACGAACAGTATCTCACCTGGGTTGGCAATGCCCTGAAAGGCGATTTCGGCATTTCGTACCAGTTCAAAGACACTTCTGTCATCGACGTCATTGCATCGGTTTGGCCCAAAAGCATTCAACTCGGTGGGATTACCGTGCTAATCTCAATCGGGCTGGGTGTGTTTATGGGTATTTTGGCGGGCATCCGCCAAAATACGTGGGTTGATACCGTTGTCACGTTTATCTCCACACTCGGCATGACTGTTCCCAATTTTATTATCTCCATTTGGATGATTTTGATTTTGACCGTTAAGCTCCAATGGCTGCCGATTTCGCTGGATGCAGAACGTTGGAGCGATCCAAGAGCGTGGATTATGCCCGTTATTGCGTTGGGACTCGGGCCGATGGGTATCTCAGCACGCTTCACACGAGGCAGTTTGACCGAAGTTTTGACTGCTGATTATATCCGTACTGCCCGTGCCAAAGGTTTATCAGAAACAATGGTCATCTGGCGGCACACCTTGAAGAACGCGCTGATTCCGATCATTACTGCATTGGGTCCCATGGTCCCAAATATGATCACCGGAACAATTTTTGTCGAAACGATGTTCCGCGTCAATGGAATCGGCAAGTTCTTCGTTACCAGTATCACCTCACGTGATTACCCCATGATTTTGGCGCTCATGCTCATGGTTGCCTCTTTGTGGGGACTTTTGTACCTGCTGACTGACCTTGTCGCCACTGTGATTGACCCACGCATTAAGCTCGACTAATCGCAATCATCAAAGGAACACACATGATCGGTATACCGTTAAACGAGCGCAAACCTGCCAACCTCTGGCGTGACGCTGCGATACGATTTAGCCGCAACAAATTGGCAGTAGGCGCACTTTTTGTGGTTGCGATGTTTGTCTTCATGGCGATTTTCGCTGATGTGATTTCACCATCTCCATACGACAAGACCAACTTGACACAGTCCCGCAAGTTCCCAAGCTGGCAGTACCCCCTGGGAACGGACACCATCGGACGTGACCAACTGAGTCGTATCATCTACGGCGCACGTGTTTCACTGTCTATTGGGCTGAGTGTCCAACTCATTGCCGTTGTTATCGGTGTTTCAATGGGCGCCGCAGCTGGGTTTTTGGGTGGCTGGGTCGACACCCTGGTGATGGGCACAATCGAAGTGTTTACCGCGATACCACAACTCCTATTTGCACTGTTCTTACTTGCACTCTGGGGCGGGGGTATAACGAATATCATCATCGCATTGGGCATTATTAGTTGGATCGAAATTTGTCGACTCACGCGCGCGCAGATTCTTTCTTTGCGAGAGAAAGAATACATCGAATCCGCCCGTGCAATCGGGGTGACCAATGTGAACATTGCACTCAAGCACTTGCTGCCGAATGCATTGTCACCGTTGATCATCTCATTCACATTAGGAATCCCGGCAACGATGTTCGCTGAAGCAGGATTGAGTTTCTTAGGGATAGGAATCAATGACCCCATGCCAAGCTGGGGCAAAATGGCTGGACAGTCATTTAGCAACATCGAGGTGTATTGGCATCTCGGTTTGTTCCCCACCATGATGATTGCCTTGACGATGCTGAGCTTCTCGTTTGTCGGCGATGGACTGCGTGACGCATTAGACCCGCGATTACGCAAGTAATATCAGGAGGAGTACCTCGTGTTACGGCACGAGGTGCTTTTTTGCATGTACAAGGCCGTCACAGCGTGAAAATTGAGCGTACGCTGGAATAGGATGACGAGGAACTTCTCAGACTCTTTTTATTCCGAAACTAATTTCTCGATTCGTTATGAAGATATCATGATACACTACGATAAATACCTCAGTCTTATGTTAAAATACTGATATCTCGGCAACCCTGGTCAATCTCTGGGTGTGGGCGGTCCACATTCGGATTGATATATGACAAAGTGGCAACACAAAGTCTATGGTTTTTTTACGTTAAGGAGTTCACAGATGACCCGTACGCACAAGGGTGCACGTTGGGCACTGGCACTCGTCATTGCATTGCTGGTAACAGCATGTGGTGGCGCAGCTCCAGCAGCAGAACCAACAGCTGCACCGGCCGAAGAGGCCACTGCAATCCCAACTGCTGCATCAGTTATTGATGCAACACCAGTTCCCGTCGAGCCAACAGCAGTACCAAGCGGCGCAGGCGAGAAGTTGCCAAACGGCAACGTATTGCCAGACGACGCAGCACCGGTCGCAGACCAGGTGTACAAGGTGTACTATGACAGCACCTTGAACTTCGAAACAGTTGACTTTTTGGTCAGCGTGTACAACGAAGCAGGCGTGACGAACATCCACAGCGAGCCATTGATTCGCTTGGACAACAACTTCATTCCTCAGCCAGCTGCAGCTCTGTCGTGGTCGTCAAATGCTGACGGCACCGAATGGACCTTCAACCTGGATCCGAACTTGAATTGGAGCGATGGTACGCCGGTGACCGCTGCCGACTACGTCCACACGTTCCAATACGCAGCAAACAAGGACCACGCATGGGACTTCGCATGGTTCTTCCAAGCACCAGGCGAAATCAAGAACTGGTCCAAGGTCAACGCTGGCGAAGTACCTGACGATCAGTTGGGTGTCGTTGCAAAAGACGCGAAGACCCTTGTCTTCACCACCGAAACACCAGCACCGTTCTTCGCAGCCAAGGCGCTCTACAGCACCCCGCTGCAGAAGGCTGCGTTCGAGAAGTATGGTCCGTACTACAACAACGATCCAAAGACATCCGTCTCTTGTGGACCGTTCATGTTGAAGGAATTCACCAAAGGCGAGCGTGTCATTTGGGTTGCCAATGACTCGTACACCGGCACCAACAAGCCATTCATCCGCGAAATCCAGAGCATCGCTGCCAAAGCAGAGACGTTCTTCGCAGGCTATCGCGCTGGTGAAGTCGACTCCGTCGGCGGCGAGAACTTGGACCAGGCAGCAGTGGACATCATCCAGGCTGACCCAGATCTGAAGTCTCAGGTTCGCGTGAATGCTAACGACTTCCGCACCGACTACCTGTTCTTCGACAACCAGACCGCACCGTTCAACGACGTCAAGGTTCGTCAGGCGTTCTCGCACTTGATCGACCGTGATGGTTTGATCGCAGGCGCCATTGGTACGACTCAGGCTATCCCAGCCTACTCCTTCTTGATGCCGGGCTTCCACTCGGAAAACTCGAAGGGTCTGTCGAGCATCCAGGCATACGATGTCGAGAAGGCTAAGGCCTTGATCGCCGAAGCTGGCTTCCCAGAAGGTAAGGGCTTTCCGAAGATCACCTTGTGGTTGCGTAACGAGAATCAGTCACGCCAGGCAGCTGCCCAGGCTATCGCTGACTCCATCAAGACGAACCTCGGAATCGAAGTCGAAGTTTCCAACAAAGAACAAAAAGTCTTCATGGAAGCTTTGAACTCAAAGCCGACCAAGGTTCAGTTCGGTATGGTTTCGTACGGTATCGACTTCTTCGATGCCTCGAACATGCTGGGCGTGTTCAACACGGGCGGCCGTCACAACTGGAACAACGCCGCATACGACGCGCTGGTTGCCGAAGCTTCCGCTTCGAACGATCAGACCGGTCGTATCGCTCAGTTCCAGGAAGCTGAGAAGATCTTGGTCGAAGACGTCGGCGGCATCTTCCTGTTCCACCGTGTCAACTCCGGTTTGCTGAAGCCATACGTCGGCGGCAGCCAGCTCGAGCCAAACAAGGCTGGATTCTCCGGTATCCAGTGGCCAGGTATGTCTGCATACAGCACCGTACCAGGGTCGATGTATATCAAGAACAACGTTTCCGAATACCGCAAGTAATCGGTCGGTTGTCGGCAGGGACATCGCTCACGCGATGTCCCTGTTTTTTTGTGCACTCGAATACAGTACAATAGTGCTTATTCGACACTAAAGGTGCTTCATGTTGCTCCTGCTTGTTCGCCATGGCGAGACCGCCCACAATGCCGTTGGGCGCTATCAGGGCCACGTCCAAATTGAATTAAACGCACTCGGGCATCACCAAGCAATTCGTGTCGGTCAGCGCCTCGCACAGCGGTCAATCCAAGCAATCTATAGCAGCGACTTGGTACGTTGCCTACAGACCATCCAACCATTGGTCGCAGCGACTGGACTCCCGCTCACCCTCGATCAACGCCTCCGCGAAATAGACGTCGGTCTGTGGGAACACCTCACCATCCCCGAAATCCGCGCTAGCTACCCTGGTAACTACGCCGCCTACAAACAAAATCCCGGCGCAACCGTCCATGTAGGCGGCGAATCCTACATGCAGCTCCAGCATCGTGCTGTTGCCGCAATCCAAGACATTATTGGTCGGCATGCGCCTACGGATACGGTCGTTATTTGTGCGCATGGTGGGACCATCCGGGCGATTGCCTGTTGGCTTCTTGCACTCGATGTCAACCACTACAACAAAATGTGGATTGACAATTGTGCGTTGACCACACTCCGGATTGAGGATGGTCACATCCGCCTTGTCTCGCTGAATGACAATGCCCATGCGGAAGTGGCGTTTGTGGCACCATGCCGAGATGTACCTCCCACTGCACAAGGGACAATTGCGTGAATATCCTACTGGTGCGTCATGGTGAAACAGACTACAACGCCCAAGGTCGTATGTATGGTCATGCACAGGTCAGCCTGAACGCGCGGGGACTCACGCAGGCCCGTGCAGTTGCCAAACGCCTTTCGGCTGTTCCTGTCGCACGGATTTACTCGAGTGATCTCGTCCGTGCGGTGCAAACTGCAGCAGAAATAGCTGCCTTGCAACAGGTGTCAGTGCACTATGATGCAGGCTTGCGCGAACAACATGTCGGCGACTGGGAGCATCTGACCATCCCCGAAGTCATCGAACGGTACCCACATCACTATGCAGCCCACAGTGCAGACCCTGCACATACTCCCTATAGCAACGGCGAATCATTTGCGATGCTGCAACAACGAGCATACGCAAGTCTGAACGCTATCATCGCAGCGCATCAAAACGGAGAAACGATTTGTGTCGTGTGTCACGGCGGGACAATCAATGCAATTGTCTGTGCGGTGCTCGAACTCGATATTGCACATCATCGCAAGCTCTGGATCGATAACTGTTCGCTGACAACCGTTCGCATCTCAGCCGAACAACGTCATTTGATCGGTTTGAACGACCACGCGCATCTCGTAGACATGGGGACATATCCGTGAGCACGTTGCAATTCGACCAAAACATGCTGGGATTCAACGCAGATGTGGTCATCATCGGTGCCGGGATGGCGGGCTTGATGGCGACACGGAGGTTGGTTCACGAGGGGGTGAACGTCATTACCCTCGAAGCACGCGACCGCGCCGGTGGCCGCATGGGCGGTGGCACATTCAACGGGGAGTCATACGACCTCGGGGCACAGTGGATCGATCCGCATGCGTCCGCCGTGCGTACACTGGTGCATGAACTCGGCTTGCCGCTCACCAATCAATATCATGAGGGCGAAAGTAGCATTGGGATTCGCTCACGAAAAACGTCATTTGGCAAACGATCCCCGTTCTTTGCGCCACATGTCGCCCTGGACTATCGGCGTGTGCTCCATCTCCTTGATGCAATGTCACGTCGGCTGGACGCACCCACCGATGAAACACTCGAACGAGCACGCCAAATCGATATGCGTTCATTTGCTGCGTGGCTCAGCGATACCTGTCGCACACGCACGACAGTGCAGCTTTTGACCGTCCTCACCCGCATCCACTTCCATGCCGAACCGAGCGAAATATCGCTGTATTACATCATCGACCAGGTTTCGGCCCACCGTGGCGCTGCTCAGCTTTTTCGGCTACGTCCGGCACACGGCCAAGAGCGTGTCGTGGGGGGAAGCAGCCGCATCGCCGAACGGTTGAGCCAACAGTACCGTCAGCAAATCATCGCCGATACGCCTATTCTTGCGATGCGCCAAGATGAACACAGCGTGACCGCATACTCCCGCGGGACTTCGTTCCGCGCGCGCTATGCCATCGTGACAACCCCACCGGTGGTCACACAGCAAATCTACTTCGAACCACATCTGCCGCCCGCACGCGATGCGCTCCAACAACGCATCATTATGGGTCGGGCACTCACGATGGTGGTCTTTTATGACTACCCGTTCTGGCGCGAGAACGGCAAATCCGGCATAGTGATAGACGATGCAGGTCCTTTCTCGATGTGCCATGATGTATCACCGGTGAATGCCAACGAAGGGGCATTGGCGTGCATTATCAGCGCCGAAGCAGCGCACCGCTGGGGTATGCAGCCACGCAACGAACGATTGACTGCGGTCATTACGCAACTGCAACGTTGGTTTGGAGCCGAGGCACTTGCATATCGTGGCATGATTGAACGCGATTGGAACGCAGAACGCTGGAATCGTGGCGCTAATGGGTTCCTCGCACCCGGCGCAGCGTCGTACATCCACAATGTGGCGACACCCGTCGGACGCGTCCACTGGGCAGGGAGCGAGACCGCGACACACTGGACCAACACGCTCGAGGGAGCGATCGAGTCAGGAGAACGTGCCGCAGCAGAAGTCATGGTCGAGTTGGGCAGTGCAGGTTTGCTCCGCACCAAATAACAGTAAGAAATCACCGCACCGTGACTGTCAGCTTGCACGAATCGGCAAGTTGGCGTACACTAGGCGCGGTATTTCTGTGCCAAATTCTGGTGGAGATGTCGGCCTGCAATGACGCATACGCCGCTCCGTTGCGTGAACGCACATCAAAATACGTAGTCTGCACAGTAGAGGAGC
>CAIPUQ010000175.1 GCA_903868295.1 uncultured Roseiflexaceae bacterium | reverse complement strand
GTCGGTGCATCGGCGTCGATGACGACACTGCTCAAATCGGCATGGACTACGCCTTGAGACCCTTGGCTATACGCCAGTGCGTAGATTTTGGCGTTGCTCAGGCCGGATGGGGTCAGACTGATGTCTTCGATTGATCCATTGAACGGCTCGACAATGGTCGTCCCCGACAAGCGTCCACCAATGGTGAATTTCATCGCCAGTGTAGGACTCACCGCCGTGGCAACGGTCGTTGTAACGCTCGTATCGAGAATGCCGTTCTGGTAATAGCGGAACCCAGATGCACCATAAGAGAACGAAAGTTGATTCCACGATGCGGCGAGTTGTGTTGCGGCGGTGAATGTGGCGGATCCGATTTTGATTTGGACCTTGCCGCCGACGAGACTGACGCGCATACCGATGGTGGTGCCGTCGTCATACGAAAAAATGGTTTGCGTCGTGGCTGGGGTCGTCGGCTTGATCATCAGTCGCACGGTACCGCCGGCTGCCAGGTCGTCATACAGCGTCTTGGGGCTGTTGACCAGGAGCATGGATGTCGTCCCGTTGAATGTCGATGTATTGCCGGACTGGCCGACATCGCCGCTACTCGGGCAGGTCAATCCCGTAATGCCGGTATTGAGACACGTGGCGCGGAACGGGATTGTGCTGCCACCCGCACGAGCAGGGTCGATGTCAGGCACGAAGCTTGTAACTGTTGTTCCGAACCCTTGGACCGAAGTGCCGTTGATCGTGACTGCGGGGGCAATCGTTTCGATGTTTTGTTCGAACTGCAGATTCCAGCGTGGTGCTGCATTACGCATGCCGGCAATCTGAGCGTTGCTTGCTGAATACGGCAAGATGCGCAGGTCGTCCATGTCGCCCACATAGCCCATCCCGATGAGGGTCGCCCGACTGGTCGGGGTCACTGCGGTGCCGTCGGCGACCGCAAAGACTTCATTCCTGGCCATGTTTTGGTCGTAGATGCCTGATTGCTCGAGGTCGGTGGTGCTCAGCACTTCGTCGTAGAGCGCGACGTCGTCCATTGCGCCTTGGTAACGCGGCCAAGTCGCGTTGGCGGTCACATACTGTCCGACAAAAAACGGCCATGTAGGCGATTCGGCGAGTGCAACGCTCGAGGAGAAATCCTTGGTGGTCCAGCTCGTAGCGCTACTGCTTCGTATCATGGTTTGGACTACGGCACCGTTATAGCTCACGCCGATGTACTGCCAGGTATTTGGTACACAGGTGACCGTGCTGTCCAGCCAACCTGTATTCGATGTGAATTGGTATTTATTGAGATAAATTGCCAGCGTACCGACACCACCGCGTTCTGCAAGAAATGCATTTGCACAACTGTTGGGGTAGAACCAGCCCCCGAGCGTAAATTGGCGTTGCGCTGGATCGAGGTACTTCACTGCTGTGCCGAAAAAGAGCCCTTTACTGATGCTCGTCATGGTCAACGCAGAACGGCCTCCAATGTTTGTGATAGTGGGAGCCGTCATTCCGGCTGATGCGCCACCAACAGGGTTTGTTGTTGCTACATTCATGCCGAACGCTGTAGCAGTGGTACTACTAAAGTCCATACCCACCAACGGCGTCAAGCGTGTGTTGGGCGTGCCGCCATTGACCGTGAGGATGTCGGCGGCGCCGTTTGTGCCGACGGTGATATAGCTCCAGCGGTCGAGGGGCAGCACTTCACGCGAGGTCAGTGACGTTGTCGGCCAGCACTTGGCAGTGCGGTTGCCACACATGATAGGGCGTGCGTACGTAACACGCCCCGTCGCATCGATGCGGATACGTAGTGACGCATCGCTCGCGGTCCCTCCGATGATGGGCATGTCGTAGCGGGTCGGTTTGATCCACATGCCGACGGTATACCGATTGGTGGCCAGTGTCGACTCGGCAAAGAGGCTCGTGTCGCTGGGGAACTTGAGCGATTGCGAGCCATTGAAGCGCACCGCAGCACCGTCGATGCCGGGGACGCCACTGGTTGGGCAGCTCGGCTCATACAGTGCGGTTGCACAGGTCACGGTCAAATCAGCAGTCTGGACAGATGCAAAACTACTCGTCGTATTGATTGGTGCGCCCGGTTCGTCGAATGGCAACTGGAGTTCGTTCGACGGCTCTGTGGCAATCGATTGGATAGTGGCGTCTGTGAGTGCACTGGCATGTATCTGGAAGTTCGAGAGATGGAACGGTGTTGCGTTTGTTCCATCGCCTCCCAATCGAAGCATGTACGCGCGCTGCAAGTAATTCTTTGTGTACTCTGAACTCCGATCGTCACCAGGTGCCGCTGCTAATCCTACGGCACTCACGCCATTGATGAAAATATCGCGCGAGAACGTCGCGTTGGCGTTTTGGCGGATGGCGATGTCATACCATCGATTGGCAACGAATGGCATCAGGTTAGAGGTCGACGTACTGTGAGAGCTGTAGTCGAGTGTCAAACGACGATTGGCCAGATACAAATCGAATAACAAGTTGGCCCCGGCACTGCCACGAACGGTTTCGTTCAAGATTTTGGTGTTCGCCGTGGTGTTGGTGAACTTGACCCGGAAGGTCATCGTATACGCACCTTTGACCAATCGCTGTGCAGCAGCGTTGCTGATCGAAACATAATCGCCCGCTGCAAACTTCATCGCGCCATTGTCAAGGTCTGGTGCGCGGGCAGGAATGGTCGACAACGTCGCAGGGTCGTCGTTGAGGATAATTTCGGCGACGTGCAAATATTCCGAACGATTGAGCAGTTGGATACGCACATAGCGCGCCTGGAAATCCGCCCCAAAATCGATGCGTTGGTATGGCCCTGGGTTCGTTGCACAGGCGACCGTTGCGGCCGTCGCACAGGCGACACTGCGCGCAGCGACGGTGTTCACATTACCCAAGAGATTCGTGGTGGTGTCATCGCCCGCGGCTGCCCCGTCTCGGCGCAACAGCACGACGGCAGCGGTCAAGCGCTCCGGACAACAGTCTTGGCGATTGACAATCGTGACGGAGCGTACTCGTTTGTTTGACCCGAGGTCGAGCTGTATCCAAGGCTCAAATTCGGTTGCTGTATGGTTAGCCGTGGCAATGTTATTGTCGGCTGCTGACGATGCAGCCCATCCACCGTTCGAGGACTGCGTGAGTGTCGTCGCGCCATAGTTGTAATCGTTCGCCGTCGGTACCCGATAGAGCGGTTCGCACACAACCGGCACTGCCACCCCAGTTGGTGGGGTACACACGACCGGGAGGCGGCCTGCGGTTGCGTCTGGCGCAACTACAGTCGAGCGCACGTCGGTGCTCAGCGTCAGGACATCACTCATCGGCGCAGATGCCGATTCACGTCCCAATTGATTGAGGAGCGCTGCCTGTGCCAGGATGAGACCATTGCCATCATCCACAGCCGCCCGATGGATGGTAATGGCATCCATGAGTGCCCCGTTGGATCCGATGTTCAAGGGCTCAATCACACTGTCGACTACCATGGCCGCAGAGGCAACAGCGTATCCGGTGCCCACCACGACGGATGCCGGAGTTGTTGCATTGTTGATGCGATAGACCGTCAGCGTCAAAGTGCCTTGCATATAGCGGATCAGGGCATAGTTCCACTGACCGCTCGTGACTGCAGGCGTGCTGATGGTTTGCGTGCCATAGCTGAGGGTCGGTACGGCGTTTACTACTTTGAAGGTCAACGGCGAGGCGGCATTCGACGCAGCCAAATAAGTCACGGTGCCACTCGCCGGTGGGTTGAATTCCATCCCCAGGGTGAACTCGCGTTGTTCGAGCCAGACACCATTACCAGTCGAGAGCGGCACTGAGGCGGTGAAGTTTGCGCTGCCGTTGCTGATGGTCGGGCACCCAGTCGTGCACTTGAGCTCGACACTGTTGCGTACGCCAGCGAGTGATGCATCGCGGAGCGAACTATTGGTGAATGTCAGACAAGCGACCATCAGTCCATCGCTACAGCCTGCGTTCAGCGCTTCGATCTGGGGAGCAGTCAGGCCTCTGTTGTACAGCTGTATGTCACGCACCGTGCTCAGCGAACCAGCCGCCGACGTCCCACCGATCAGATACCCGCTCGGTGTGCTGGACAGGCGTGCAATGGTGCCGGTCGAGCGGGCAGTCAGCACGCCGTTGGTATAGAGCGACGTGATCCCGTTTTCGTAGCGGAAGACAAGATGGTTCCAACTCCCAATGGTCAGCGCGGCAGCATTGGTAATGGTGGTGCCGTTGTAGGTGAATGATGGTCTCTCGGTGAGCAATTCAGCCCGCACGACGTTGTCTGCACTCGTAAACAGTGGGCGCGTCGCCACTGATTGTTGTTGCGGTTTGACAAAGAGGGACAGGCTGAACGCATTCTGGCGGAAGACGCCGGCGATGTCTGGGGTGACGGTCAAATAGTCGTTCGACGTCCCGCCGTTGAAGAGCCAGCCATCGGATGCATCACTCACCGTTGGGCAGACATTGCCTGTGCAGGTGACGCTCCGGCTGAACGGTGAACGATCGTTCCAGGTCATCGCATCAGTCGTGACACTGGGGTCGTCCATCCGCAGACACAGCACCCCGCCATCGAATGCACAGCCTTGCGCATAGGTGGTCGTACCGTTGCTGACCGTCGGTTTGCCGGGAATAGTCACACTGGTGCTGGTCGTGGTCGAGACGTTCGGTCCAATCATGAAGCCATCGTATGCCGTGGGTTGGATCGACGTCCGCCCTGTCGTTGGCACGTACTGGATCGTGCCACGCTGGGTGCGGCCCAATAGTTTGTTGGTGATGGTCGATGCTGCCACCAGGCTATCGCCGGGTCGGACGATGAGGTCGTTGGCTTTCGCTTCAGTGATTTCGACTTCTGCAATTTGGAGAAAGTCGGTCGTATTGAGTTGAATACGCACAAATTGCGCCGACACCGGTGGCGAAAACGTCACCGTGTTTTTGCTGAGAGAGGCCTTCGTGCAGGTGGTAGTGGTGTTGCATGCCAACGTGCGCCACGCGGCAGCATTCGTTTTGTTCGCGGTCATATCGACGCTGGTGCCGAAGTCGGTGTTCGTCAGGAAGACGACTGCCGAGTCGAGACGATCCGCACCAAAATCCGAGCGGTTGTACACAGTGATGCTGTCGATGAGCGTTGCACTGGTGAGTTTTGCTTGCCACCATGGTTTGTTGTCATACCCTGTATGGGCAACCGAGCTCGTCTCGTAGTTGCCGTCACGATTCCCGTCAATTGCAGCATCGGCCTGCGACATGTTCGGGTTATAGACGCTGCTCTGCTTGACCGATGCAATTCTGACGGATGATTCTGTGATTGAACCGACTGCGGAGATGATGTCAGGGCTATTTTTGGCGTAGGGGCTCCAGCCGAGGATTTTTTCACGCTGGTCAATGATCCCATCGCTATCTGCGTCTGCAAGCAGGGGATTGGAGGAGACCCAGGTCATGTGTGGAGTCGTCCCAACAATTGCATAGGTGACATCCCAGCCACCTTTGCG
>CAIPUQ010000174.1 GCA_903868295.1 uncultured Roseiflexaceae bacterium | reverse complement strand
GGTCTGTACAGACCGTCATCCCGATATGTTGGTGCGTATCAATCCCAGCACTGGCTCGTTGACCATGCTCCAAACAATCGGCACAGCATACAACCTTCGTGCCACTTCCCAGATTCCCATGCGAAAAGACACTCCACTCCTCACTACACGCATGTACGTCGACACACTCTATTGGACGGATGGGCTTTCGATTGGTCGTGCCATCATCCAATGGCCGCGCTGAAAAATGTCAGACTTCTGTAATCTGTCATACATATGCAGGGGTATCCCTCCGCTGGCATCTATGTATACTACAAAACATAGTAAATACGTGTGCCATAGTTGCATTGCATTCATATGCGTACACATTTGTGTGGAATAAGGCGTCGTTATGAATGGATTTTGGTACCGGCTCGTAACGTTCCTGTGTTGTATTGTTGTGATTCTCTCCGTCTCATACGTGCCAAGCATCGCTCGCTCCGGTGACACACCGCGCATTGCAGAAGCAGAGGCTGGAAAAACGCTCAACAGCGCCAATCGTACCCCGCGGATCTCGCGCTGGGTGAGTGCCCGCGTCAATCGCACCAAATTGGCGGTAAACGACGTCCTCGTGATTACCTTCACCGTGAACAATCACCAACCGACTTCGATCAAGAGTTATCCGTTTCGACCGTCTGACAGCACCGTCACGTACGACCAAGACGAATGTTGGGCTATGCGCAAAACGGGATCTCTGTCGTTGTTGTACCCGAAGCGCTCCGACAATTATCGCGTCATGGCTGGATATACCGGCTGGGACAAAACGCATGCTGCCATGAACACCAAGTGCGCCTCTGCTTCCGCCGGATCCAACGTCACGATCGATCACCCGTGGCGCTGGGGGATTGGCGAATCCGCATTGGATTCAAAATCTTCACGGACCATCACCGGGCGCGTGCGATTTACCAAAGCAGGAACGTACACCGTATTCTTTGGTTTGATCCGCGACTACGCGGGATACCCGAATTTCGGTGATTGCACGCGAACCACACCGTCGTACAACAATGCCTGCTTCATTAACGAAGTAACGGTTGTCGTCGGCGACGGCGGTGTCCGGACAACGGCAACTCGGACCGCAACGCGTACAGCGAGCGATACACCGACACCGAGTGACACTGCTACTGCGACACCAACAGGGCCAACCGCAACGCCTGGGCCGGCGACAGACACGCCTACTCCTACGCTGACACGCACCCACACCACCACACGCACACGCACCGCCACTCGTGCATCGAGTCCGACACGCCCAGCACGAACGGCGACACGACCGGCACGCACCAATACCCGCGTCGCAACTGCCAAACCGACGAGCAGCGGCGGCTATCCGCTGCCGACGATGTATTACACACCAACCAGAACTTCCCGCCCAGTATCGAGCACAATTCCAACGAAAACGATTACAATGACATATGAACATACGCCGACCGCTGGGGATGTGGACTATCCATACCCATAAGCAGATACACAGGCACGCATACAGAAGGGATATTTTCTATGCAGCGGATTTTGGTCACTGGTGGCGCAGGCTTTATCGGCAGTAACTTCGTCCACCACATGTTGGCTCGTTACGGTTACGACATCGTGGTATTCGATTCACTGACGTATGCTGGTCGCCTCGAGAACCTGGCTGCGGCCGTTGGCAACCCCAAGTATCAATTCGTCCAGGGTGATATCTGCGACATGGATGCAGTGCGTCAAGTAGTCAAGTCGCACAATATCGATACCATCATCAACTTTGCCGCCGAGACGCATGTCGATCGTTCTATCATGCAACCTGATGCAGTCATCAAGACGAACATCAACGGGACATGGACACTTCTCGAAGTTGCACGAGAATTGGGCTTGCCACGGTTCCATCAAATCAGTACTGATGAGGTATACGGCCAAATCCCCGAACCACAGCGTTCGAGCGAAGGGGACCCGTTCGAGCCACGGAGCCCGTATTCGGCCAGCAAAGCCGGTGCAGAACATATTGTCTATGCCTATCACACCACCTACGGGATGAACACGACCATCTCACGTGGGTCCAACAACATCGGACCATTCCATTACCCCGAAAAAGCCGTGCCGTTGTTCACCACAAACGCAATGGACAACATCGCCATCCCAATTTATGGGGACGGTCTGCAGATGCGTGATTATCAGTATGTCACTGACCATTGTGAGGGCATCGATGTGGTCCTGCACAAAGGCGTCGCAGGAGAAGCATACAACGTTGGAACGAGTGTCGAGACACGCAACATCGACATGGCCCACAAAATCCTGGACATCCTCGGCAAACCATACAGCTTGATTGAGTTTGTCAAAGACCGTGCAGGCCATGATCGCCGCTATGCACTCAATACCGACAAACTCCGGGCATTGGGCTGGACAAGCCGACATACATTCGACCAGGCTCTCGAAAAAACCGTCCGCTGGTACATAGACAATCCATCATGGTGGCGCCCCATCAAAAACGGCGAGTACCGTGACTACTATTACAAGCAATACGCCGAGCGCCAGAGTAAGTAAATGCTGCCTCTAGACGACATGGGCGCATGCCCATGTCGTTTTTTTGTGCATGTACCCAAAAGTTACAAAAGGGGCCCACGATGGCCAATACGCAGCCCACAGTTACCACCGAAGGTCCGCACTCATTTATCGCTGACGCGGTCGACACCCTTGAACACACCGTTGCGCGGGCAATCGGTCAACACAGCTATGCCCGTGACATCATCACCCGTGGTGGTGCCTGGATCAATCACGAACGTGTGCGCATATGCACTGCGATGGTACTGCCGGGGATGTTTATTGCCGTCCACACCCCTCCTGCCCATGCACGACCGTGTCAATTGCCCGCAGATGCAGTTATTTATGCTGATCGCTGGCTCATTGCAATCAATAAACCTGCTGGTACATATGTCGATGCGACTCCCTGGGATGCAGAAAATCATCTGCGTAACGCACTCCTCAACCACTGGTATACACAGCACGGTGAACTCTTGTACCTACACCCCGCCCATCGACTCGACCGCGATACTACTGGCGTGTTACTTTTTTCGCGGCACCGCCACGCCAACAGCGCGCTCCAGCGAGTATTTGTGCAACAACGCGCCCACAAAACGTACATCTGCCACTTCACTGGCTGGCCAACATGGGACGACTGGTCCATACAAACTGGGCATGGACGCAGCGAGCGCGGCAGATTCCGCGTCTATCGTGCCGATGAAGTGGGGAATCCACTGCCGGGTGGCAATGTGGTCAAAGCTATGGAGACACGCTTCCGTGTGGTCGCACGGAACCCCGACGGCACGTGTATTGTGCTGGCGTGGCCACGCACAGGACGGACACATCAAATCCGACTGCACGCACATGCGCTCGGTCATCCACTCGTCGGTGACACCAGCTATGGAGCGGGTCAATTAGGCACCGACGCACACCACCTCCATGCATGGCAACTCAATCTCGCCCATCCCATCCACGAAGAAGCGTTGCTATTGAGCGCGCCACTGCCTGACTGGTGCACCGTCGATTTGGCAGCACTGAACGCATCTGCTACTATAGTGAAAGAGTAACTTATATACGAGGGCGTGCAAACGCCCTTTTTTGATGCACTTATGATCTGGACTATTTCGGATTTACACCTTTCGGGGGTCAATCCAAAACCAATGGACATTTTTGGGAGCCGTTGGCGCAATCATCCAGAGCGGATTGCCGCTGCTTGGCGGCGTGCCGTCAAACCGACCGACAGTGTCTGCATTGCTGGCGACATATCGTGGGCAATGCATATCGACGACGCACTCGTCGATCTTGATTGGATCGACGCGCTGCCGGGACAAAAATACTGTATCAAAGGCAATCACGACTACTGGTGGGACCGAGCCGGTCCCATTCGAGGGCGCATGCCCGCATCGATCACACTGATTGAGGGCGATGCAATTGATGCGGGTACGGTGGTGTTGTGTGGGTCTCGTGGTTGGAGCGCGCCGGGCATGCCGGGGTTTGATCCAATCACCGACCAACGCATCTATGCGCGCGAGGTGTTGCGACTTGAACGCTCGCTCCAAGCTGCCAAGAAAATTGCCGGTACCCGACCAATTATTGCGATGTTGCACTTCCCGCCGTTTATCGACAAAAAACCCACCGACTTTGTGCGCTTATTTGAACAGTATCAAATTACTACCTGCCTCTATGGTCACCTGCATCGGAACGAAGATTGGAACAACGCAACCCAAGCGCTCGTCAATGGCACGACATACCAATTGACAGCCTGTGATTATCTCGATTTCACCCCCGTAGCAGTGCGTGGACTCCCATTCTGAGCGTTCCAATCATGTGTATCCGCACCATGTCGAATAGGCACGAACCCGCTGTGCTATAATGAATTATCAAAATGTAATCTAAAAGTTGTGACAGGGGTGCAGGATGGAAGTCGGAGCAGTACAGAATCGTAGTATCACAGACGAGATGCGTACGGCGTATTTAGACTACGCCATGAGCGTGATTGTGTCACGTGCATTGCCCGATACCCGCGACGGGCTCAAACCTGTGCAAACACGTATTTTGTTTGGTATGTGGGACATGGGTATGCGTGCGAACACCCCATACAAAAAGTGTGCTCGTATCGTCGGTGATGTGCTCGGCAAAATGCACCCCCACGGTGACTCATCAGTGTATGACGCACTCGCTCGACTTGCACAACCATGGAATATGCGTTACCCCCTCGTGGACGGTCAAGGCAACTTCGGCAGCATCGATGGTGACCCCCCGGCAGCAATGCGCTACACCGAAGCGCGCTTGTCAGCCATCGCCGAAGAAATGTTGTTTGACATCGAGAAAAACACGGTCGACTTTCGCGATAACTTCGACGGCACGTTCCGTGAACCCACAGTACTTCCTGCACGGCTCCCCAATTTGCTCCTCAACGGGGCGAACGGCATCGCTGTCGGCATGGCGACCAATATCCCGCCCCATAATTTGGGCGAAATCTGTCGTGCTATTGTCTATCTCATCGACCACGAGGACTGTAGCGTCGAAGATCTCATCAAATTCGTTCCGGGACCAGACTTCCCGACCGGCGGACTTATTCTGGGTAACGAAGGGGTCAACGCAGCGTATGCCACTGGTCGTGGCCAAGTCACCATTCGTGCCAAGGCACATGTCGAAGAAGGCGCACGCAACAGTCACCAAATAATCGTGACGGAGTTGCCCTTCCAAGTCAACAAAGCACGTCTGCAAGAGCGCATCGCCGAGCTCGTCCGCGAAAAGAAAATCGAAGGTATCCGCGATATCCGTGACGAATCAGACCGCAACGGCATGCGTGTCGTCATCATGCTCAAACAAGATGCACAACCACGCAAAGTCCTCAATGCACTCTACAAACACACCCAGATGCAAACATCGTTTGGCATCAATATGCTATCGCTCATCGAAGAAGGGCGCCAACCACGCTTATTGACCCTCAAGCGCATGCTCCAAGAGTATGTCAATCACCGTCGTATCGTTATCCGTCGTCGGACCGAATACGATCTCGATAAAGCGCGTGCACGTGCACATATTTTGGAAGGTCTCAAACGCGCTATCGATATCCTCGATGAGGTCATTCGGACGATTCGTGAGTCACGCTCCCGCGAGTCGGCACGAACCAACCTGATGCG